>JAUNPQ010000005.1:1049-58829 GCA_030536615.1 Bacteroidales bacterium
GTAAAGTTCATTTCCGGCGTGGTATCCGGGTCCATGCCGTCAGTTTCATGCAAAAGCATTTCGGAAGGTATCTTAGCAGGAATTTCCGGGTTGAAAATGTTGCCAAGAGACAGGTATATTCCCTGTTTCACAAAAAGTGATCCACGTGTGGGTTTTCCTCTGAAACCGTGTATTATCCAGGGAACGGAAGGATTCATCTTTTTATGTAGGGCAAGAATTTCGTTGTCGCAGCGCACATTGTGTATTATAAGCGGTTTACCGGTGGACTCGGCAAGCAGTATATGGCGCATTAACACCTCTTTCTGTATCTCCATCACCGGGCCGCGGTATTTGTCCAACCCGGTCTCACCTATGGCTACAATACTTGGGTTTGCAGCCATCTGGGCAAGACGTCTGAAAGTATCGTCAGTGGCTTCATCTGCCTGCCAGGGGTGTATGCCCACGCTGTAGTAGCGGTTTTTGCCTATTTTCAGGTCGGGAGTAAGGTTTATTATGGCTTCATGATCCGGCTGGAGCTGATGGGTGTGTATGTCAATTTTCCGGAAGAATTCCGGAAGTGCAATAACGTTTTTATTCATGGTACCGGATCATAGCCGCTGCCACCCCAGGGATGGCAACGGGATATTCTTTTAATTGTGAGCCAGAGTCCTTTTATGGGTCCGTGGCGATGCAAGGCTTCAAGAGCATATGCGCTACATGTGGGTGTGAAACGGCACGATTTCGGAATCATGGGGGATATTGCTCCACGATAGAACCATATGGGCAGCGACAGCAGCCAGACAAATGCCGCGCGGATACATATCCATAGTTTCATCGGCTGAGGTTTTTCAGGAGTTTCTGCATGGCTTTTTCCACGCGCCGGTAGTTTTCAGGAGCAGAGCCTACGTATATGAATGCCACATCGTAGCGATGTGAGACATCAATGGGATATTGGTGCCGGCTGAGGCGGTATGCCTCGCGGATGCGTCGGCGCATGAGCACGCGGTCAACGGCGTGGTGCAGTCTTTTCTTGGGGACGGATATCAGAAACTGCACCGGTGCGTCCGAGGACCGGTGCGGATTTTCATGCCATACCATCCGCAGAGGATAGGCAAGAGTTGACTGTATGTCTGAGGGCCCGGTGCCGGATGCCCCTTTCTTTTCAGAGCCGAAGAGCTGGTTTATAGCTATGACAGAGCATAGTTTCTCTTTTTTATACAGTCTCATACCATGAGTAGGAGCGGAGACGGAATGTGTTGTCCGATCTTTCTCTTGCATGATGTATAAAAATGATGGTATTGAATAACGTGCTTGACGTGTTTTTCCTTATTTGGACTGGTTTTCCTTAAGGAAAAGTTCTATGGCGCCTGTCATTGAAGGTGCGGCGGGGGTGGGGGCCTCGACGTCTACACGCAGGCCGGCTTCGCGGGCGGCTTTGGCTGTGTTTGCGCCAAAGGTGGCGATGGCAGTGTCACCCTGGGTGTATTCGGGGAAGTTCTTTGTAAGGCTTTCTATGCCTTGCGGGCTGAAAAAGGCCAGCATGTCATAGTCAAATGCCTCATCGGGACCGAAGTCATTGCTGACAGTGCGGTACATCACCGCACGTGTGTAGTTTATTTTGTTGTCATCAAGGAACTTGGCATCGGCAGCATTGCTGACGTCACTGACGGCGTAGAGATATTTCTCGTTCTTGTGTTTTATGAAGTAGGGTAGAAGATCCACAAGTTTGCCTGTCTCGGCCTTGAATATCTTGCGTTTGCGGTATACGGTGTATTTCTGCAGATAATCGGCAATGGATTTGGTTGTGCAGAAATACTTCATTGTCTCCGGAACATTGAATCTCATTTCCTCGCTGAGGCGGAAGAAATGGTCAATGGCGGTTTTGGCAGTGAATATAACGGCAGTGAAGTCGGGCAAGGAAACTTTCTGCTGTCTGAACTCACGGGCCGGCAGTCCCTCAACTTTTATGAAGGGGCGGAACACCACTTCGACACCGTATTTTTCAGCGATGTCGAAATAGGGTGATTTCTCGGTTGTCGGCCTGGGTTGTGAAACGAGTATTTTGTTTACTTTCACCGATGGATATGTTTTTACTGATTATAAACGTCTGGTTAAGAGATGACTGCGGGTACACATATGTGTTTTCCCGTTGTTCAGCCGTTTAGCGCGATTGCTGTTTTGAAAACAACAATCAGCGGAATTATTTCAAGGGTGCAAAGGTACAAAATAAAATAGAGCAATGAATAAAAATTCTGGTAAAAAATTCTTAAACCCTTGAAAATAAATATCAGACGGGCAAAAACATAGAAAGTCGCGGCTGTTGTGAGCGCTCCGTCGGCAGCGTCGGGATAAAATACAACCAATAGAGCCGGAATGGCCATGGCAAATCCCAATAGTGACTGTGAGGCGTTGAAACCACGTAGCCACAGTCGCCTTCCGGTAGAGGTGGCGAAGGTGAATCCCACTGTCCAGTATGCGCATATCTGGAAGATATAATAGATGCCGCAAAGGGCCAGAGTGGGCAGCAATGTCATGGCTGTGTCCGTGAGTGGCGGATGTCCGGTGGCTATGTCGGCACCGGCGCTGAGAAGTATTCCGGCAAAGACAGTGAACTGGATGCCGAACAGGATGATGACGCGTGACTCATTGGCCGTGTGCTCGTCAAAACTTTTTTTGCGTGTGCGCACACTCAGCAGGTCTTTTATCATTGCCGGGATGAGGCGTCGGCTGTGACGTATACACATCATCATGACAAGCAACAGGATGACGATTGAGGCTGACAACACCGGGTCTGTGTCGGCACGGTGCGCCAGCGGAGTGGGTTCAAGGCCGGTTGTCCATGCCGGTGGAAAGGGCGGTGCAGCTTTGAGAGTGGCAGGGACGGTTATGGTTGCTATGGTGTCGGCAGCAATGCTGTCATTTTCGGCGATGGTGTCATTTTCAGATACCTCTGCCGGGATCACCGTCTCATGTGTATGTGTGGCAGCCGGTTCTGGTGTTTGAACAGGTGCTATAGCCGCCGGTTCCTCTTCTATGACTGGAACTGCCGGTTCAATGACCGTATTGTCAAGGGTATCAGCGTACATTATCAGAACTTACGGCTGAAATCATGGTGTTCAGGTGGTGTACAGGCAATTGCAACAGCTTCAGCCGGGTCTGCCGTCACAGTAAACAGGTGCTCAAAATGGTCGGGTCGCATAAATCCGCCTTCTGTGGCATGTCTGAGCAATTCCACCAGAGGTCGGTAAAAGCCGTTTATATCAAGAAGCACAATGTTTCCGTTGAAAAGACCCAGTTGTCTCCAGGTCATGATCTCCATAACTTCCTCAAAAGTTCCTATGCCGCCCGGAAGCGCAATCACGCCCATTGAGAGGTCAGCCATGGTTTTCTTGCGCTGGTGCATTGTTTCGACAACAACGCATTCGGTGAGCCGGGTATGGTCCCAGCCGCGTTCTTTCATGAACCGGGGGATGACACCGGTGGCTTTGCCGCCGGCGTTCAGAGCGCCGTCAATGGTAGCTCCCATCAGGCCCATCGAGCCACCCCCGTTGACAACGGTCATGCCGCGGCGCGCCAGTTCCGCACCCACAGCGCAGGCTGCGGCGAAATATGTTTTATCTATGCTGTTTGATGCCGCTCCGTAAACGGCTATGCCTTTTGGTGTCGCTGTCATTGTTCTGTGGTGTTGTCGGGCCAGTAGATAAGGTGGTTTTCTCCTGAGGTAGTCACTTTGAGTGTGACATAGGCATTCTCTATGACGGGGATGTTGTGTGAAACGTGGCCGATGGGAGCATTGAATGCCACGGGATAATTGTATGGCGCAACCATGTCGGCGATCATGTGCTCTGTGGTGTCATAGTTCTTGTCGGGACGGTAGTCTGTGAACTGACCCACTATCAGTCCGCGCAGACGGCTGAGCACGCCTGAGATGCGGAGCTGGTAGAATATGCGCTCTGTCTTGTATATAGGCTCGGCAATGTCTTCAACAAAGAGTATTCGGTCTGCCAGAAGCATGTCATAGCGTGTGTTGATGAGGTCAGCCAGCACGGCCAGATTTCCGCCTGTCAGTCTGCCTTCGGCTATCCCTGGGCGGTCATAGCGGTCTGACGGGAATGAGAAAGCGGGGCGTTCGCCGCGCAGAATGCTGAAGAGTGCTTTGTTGTCAGGGTCATCGGCGCCGGCCTCGTGCAGATGTGCGGCCATCGAGGCATGTATTGAAGCCACACCCTGGCGTCCCATGGCGGCGTGGAGTGCTGAGATGTCACTGAATCCTATTACCCATTTGGCATTTTTGCGCAGGTCTATGTCATCAAGGCGTTCCATGATGTGCACAACTCCGTAGCCGCCGCGGCTGCAGAGCACGGCTTTCACCTCGGGGTCTGTCAATGCGGCTGACAGGTCGGCGAAGCGCTCATCGGCGGTGCCGGAGTAGTTGCCGTTGTTGCCGAGTGTATGCGGCATGATGCGCACACGCCATCCCTGACTCTCAAGCACGCGGGCCGCGCCGTTCACTTTCTCGGCCGCTATGGGACCGGCGGGGCTGCATATGGCTATGAGGTCGCCTTTCTGTAGCGGTGCCGGGAAGATTATTTTCCGTTCACTCATTATATATAATTGTGATGAGGTTTTGGGTGAATCATGCCGGATACGTAAAAAAAGCGGCATGGTTATGTTTCAGTGTGCAAATTTACTTATTATTGAGTGAGAGAGCTAAAATAAAATGTGAAATTTAATTTTTGTTGAAAATAATTTGTAATTGAGAAATAAAGTCGTACCTTTGCTGTGTTCTATCACACTAATACACCATAACAATGTTGACAATCTCAAATCTAAGTTTCGCATACTCACGGCGAAATGTTCTTGAGAATCTTAATCTTGAGATTCCCGAAGGAGCGGTATGCGGCTTGCTTGCACCTAACGGAACGGGAAAGACCACCCTGTTGCAAGTCATAATGGGTGCGCTCCTGCCCCGGAAAGGGTCAGTGGTTTTCAATGGCGTTGACACCGCCTTGCGCCATCCGCAGACACTTGCGCAGATGATGCTTGTACCGGAAGAAATAACGTTGCCGGGCATATCGCTGCAAAGTTTCATAAGGCTGTATGGCTCAATGTATCCGCGTTTCTCGGCAGAACTGATGGACCGCTGCATAGATGAGTTCAGAATCCGAGACATCAGAAAACTTGGCAGCCTGTCCATGGGACAGAAGAAAAAAGTGTTCCTGAGCATGGCGCTGGCATGCCGCCCCAAACTGTTGCTGATGGATGAGCCTACAAACGGTCTGGACATTCCAGGCAAAGCGGCAATGCGCCGGCTTCTGGTTGAGTGTCTGGATGAGGATGCCACCGTCATCATCAGCACCCATCAGGTGCGTGATCTGGAACAGATGCTTGAGCGCATAGTGATCATGGACCGCAGCAATGTTACTTTCAACCATACTGTTGGCGAGATACAGCAATGTCTGCGGTTTGTGCGCAATGTGGCGCCTGAACAGGTGCAAGGGGCCATCTCGGCCGTGGCAGCTCCCGGTGGCTTTGACGCAATGCTTGTAAACAATGACTCCGGGACGGAGACTCCGGTCAATCTCGAGATACTGTTTGACTATGCGCTGCGTGAGCCGGAGAAACTTGAAACATATTTCTCAAACCTCAAAAAGAACAATAGCGATGAATGAGTTAAAAAAATATTTCTCCCTCTACTGGGGATGCACCTGGAAGATGCAGACATTGTTCCTGCTTCTCATATTTGTGGTGCTTCTGGCCAATGCGATGATGCTGTACATTCCTGAACTGTTTCAGCGCCCGCTGGCAGAGGATGAGTGGTATGCTAAATCCCTGCTGTTGCAGACTCGCGTTCATGGATCGGTAGTGTTGTTTGTGTTCGCCGCTATCGGAGCCTCACTGATGTTCTCATCAATGTCATCGCCGCGGCGCCGTCTGGAGACGCTTGTGATGCCGGTATCGGCAAAGGTGAAATATGGCGTGTATTTTATCATACATATAATTATGCCGGTGGTGGCCTTCTTTGTGTCGTTCTTTCTGGTGGAATGGCTGCGTGCGGCCATGATGTCATTGCTGGGTTATCCGGTGCTTGCGCATCTGATTCCTGCATCGCAGGTTTTCGGACTCATGCCGGGAGCTGAAGATGGCTGGTCTGTGCTGTATTTTTATTCCGGGCTCCTTTTTGTACAGGCATTGTTTGCCATGGGAAGCATATTTTTCCCCGGCAAGTCATTGCTGAAATGCATGGGCATTTACGGCGGACTGGCATTCATATGCATCATGACAATGCTGCTGTCAACCTTTGCGAGGTATGAAGATTACGGTATGAGGCCCAGATTTGACTCGGCCGTCATGGAGAGTATTGTGGTCGGCTTCCTTATTGTTTTTTCGCTGGGAGTGTTTGTGCTGAGCTATTTCCGCTTCAAAGGTATGGAAGTCAAGAACCGGTGGTAATCAGAAAAGAAATATGTTTAAAGAAAACAGTAAAGCGATATACTTACAGATAGCGGAACGCATCTATGATGCTGTTCTGGCCGGGGAGCTGCATCCGGCAGACCGCCTGCCTTCGGTGCGTGACTATGCCATAATGGTGCAGGTAAATCCCAACACTGTTATGCGCACTTACGATGTGCTGTCACGTCAGGACATCATAGTGAACCGCCGCGGTATAGGATATTTTCTGGCCGATGATGCTCCTGAGAAAGTGAGGCTTCTGCGTTCCCGTCAACTCCTTGACGAGGACATTGTGGAAGTGTTCAGACAATGCTCTCTGTTGGGTATAACCCCGCAGCAGATAGCAGACAGTTATAATGATTATTTAAACAAACAGAAAAAACAATGAGACCGACATCATATATATTCATAGGCATATGCGTGGCAACGGTAGCCATTTCCGCAATTGTTCCGATGGCATTGTTCGAGAGGACTCCTAAAGTGACCTATGAAGTAGAAGAGGTATTGCCCGAGGACAGCATTCCATATACTGAATACATTGAGGCTGCGGCTGCGAGAGCACTGAAAGACAGCATCACTACAGACACCGTAAGACACTAAATAACAGTAATCATGACATTCAACCTCACTCACTTTTTTGTCACCGTTGTGATAGTGCTGATCTGCCTGCTTTAAGCAGCAGGAGCGCCGATACCTCTGAATAATAGGTATTATAAACAACAAAGAAGCGGTGGCCTGACCGGCCATCGCTTCTTTGTTTCTGTAAGGACTGCTAATCAGTTTATTATATATTTTAACAGCCTCTTATTCTGCGGTAGCGAGGATTGACGGAACAGTGTAGGTGCGTGTGCCCAGTTCCTGATCAAGGGTGTAGAGAGCCAGTCCGTCGTTGCCGATGAGCTTGAGACGGTCAATGATTTTACGCACATTGTCTTCTTCCTCAACCTGTTCGTTAACAAACCAGTCAAGACGGCCGCGGGTGGCATAGTCTTTCTCGGCCTCAGCCAGTGCATAGAGGTTGTTGATGAGCTGTGTCACTTTCTGCTCATGGTCAAGGGTTGCCTGGAAAGCATCAAGTTCACCGTTCCATGAAGTGGGGACAGCGGCAATGGCCTTGAGAATGACGCGTCCGCCGCGCGAGTTGACATAGTTGCGGAGAATCTCGGCGTGGGCCTGCTCCTCGCGGAACTGCACATTGTACCAGTTTGCTATGCCCTGACGGCCTTCAGCCTCGAAGTGCATAGCCATTGAAAGATAGAGATATGCTGACCACATCTCGGCGTTGATCTGCTCATTGAGAGCATCTTGTAATTTTGGTGAAAGCATTGTGTATTTATGTTTTATCGTCCAATACAAAATTACAACAAATCCGTCTACCGTCCAAAAAAATATGAACCGGAGTAACAGGCATTCCGCTAACATTTTGGCAGTGAGAAAAAAATATAGTAAATTTGCGCAGATAAAAAATAAAACGTTTTGCCAACCACTACAGACCCCTTGCCTATTGTGCAGGTAGTGACGCTTGTCATTGCCTGCGTGGCACTGCTTTTGTCGGGCTTTATCTCCGGCAGCGAAATAGCCTATTTTTCATTGACTCCCACTCAACAGGAAGAGATATCGGCCTCAGACAGCCGCGGCCGTGTGCGTCGCCTGTTGGAGCGTCCCGAGCAATTGCTTGCAACAATCCTCATAGCCAATAACCTGGTGAATGTGACCATAGTTGTGCTGACCAATTTTGCCCTGGGTCCCATTTTCAAGGGCATGGGCGCGGTGTGGAGCTTTGTGCTGCAGTCCGTTCTGCTGACATTCCTGATTCTGCTTTTCGGCGAGATCCTCCCAAAACTCTATGCCAATTATAATCCGGTGAAATGGGCGAGGTTCGCCGCTCCGGGTGTGCGCGCCATGATGGTGCTGTTCTCGCCGCTGTCACGGCTGCTTGTGCGCTCCACGTCAATTGTTCACCGTGTTGTCACCAAGCAGGCGCCGTCAATCAGCACCGATGAACTCAGCCAGGCGCTTGAGATTACGGATGTCAACGCGGCTACAGGAGATAAAGAGATGCTTGAGGGCATACTGCAGTTCGGGGACACATCGGCTTCGGAGATCATGACTCCGCGTATAGACATGACTGACATTCCTGACACAGCCGGCTTTGATGATGTCATGAAAATAGTGCTTGACAGCGGATTCTCCAGAATTCCGGTGTACCATGAGACCGAGGACAACATCCGTGGCATACTTTACAGCCGCGATCTGCTGCCATATATCGGCACTGATACCGCCGGTTTTGACTGGCGTACGCTTCTGCGCGAGCCTTATTTTGTGCCTGAGAACCGTATGATTGATGATCTGCTTGAGGATTTCCGCCGCCGCCGTCAGCATCTGGCCATTGTGGTCGACGAATACGGGGGCACACAGGGCCTTGTCACCATGGAGGATGTCCTTGAGGAGATTGTGGGTGACATAAACGATGAATATGATGATGCCGACACAACATACAAGTGTCTTGCCGACAACACATATATATTTGAAGGGCGTACGCTGCTCACGGACTTCTTTCGCGTGACACATCTTGACGAGGCTGAGTATGCGCCTGTTGCCGAGGACTGCGAGACTCTTGCCGGGATGCTTCTGGCCATAAAGGGAGATTTCCCCAAGGACAAGGAGCCGTTGGTCTATGGCCGCTGTCATTTCCTTGTCATGGACATCTCAGACCACCGCATAACCCGCGTGCGCGTGAAAATAATGGATGAAGATGAGCCGCAGTCATAATGTCGGCATAATTGCGGGTGTCTCCGCTGTAGCATGTCTGTTTTGTGGATGCTCCGGAAACACACAGAATGCCTCAGCGCCTGTGCCTCTGCCTGTAGCGTGGCCGCGTCCCGTGATCTATCCTGATTCATTCCGCACTGAGACTGTGAAAGATTTATGCTTCCCGGTAAACAACGGTGCAGCCATTGAAATGACCGGGACGGGTGCCGATATATCATACCCGGCATATGATGCAATTGTCTACCTGAGCGTTAATACTGCTGCCGGCACGGATTCGGCTGCATTTGAACATGCATGGCAGGGACGCCGCGAGCGCATGGCACTCAATCTTGGCGGAGCGATGGCTGAGGAAATTACAAGCCAAAGGCCGGAGTGGAACAATCCGGTGGTGGTGACGTCAAAGACCGTGAGTCAGACTCCCGTACAGTTTCTGGCCGGTGACAGGCGTCATGGTGTAATAGTTTCCGGGGCGGTGTTCATGCACGGCTGGGATGGCACAGAGCCGTATGATTCGGTGCGTCCGCTTGTCGAGGCATTACAGCGGGATATGCTTGAACTTGTCAACACACTGCGATATGCGCCACCTGAAAATCCTTGAGACTGACATATATATAGACTCTATTCCTGATTGCGGGGCCGGAGGACGCCGTGAGTCCGAACGCCGTGCCGTCGCAGAGATTATCCGCCGTGTGTTGCCCGGTTGTACGCTGCGGCACGCACAGTCAGGCGCTCCGCAGATTGACGGCATGCATGTGTCAGTGAGCCATTCACGTCATTATGCCGCGGTGGCCTTGTCGGAACGTCCTGTCGGCATTGACATTGAAGAGAGTCGGACCGCCCAGCTTGAACGTGTGGCCACTCGATTTCTTGATGATGAGGAAATGGCCGTAGGGGCTTTGTCCCCCGTTGAACTGCTCAGGGCGTGGACGGCAAAAGAGGCTGTATTCAAGGCCCTTGCTCCACACAATGAGGGTGTGGTGCTCAGTGACATCAGGTTATCAAAAAACATGCGCCACGCATGTTTTGGCGTGGCGCATTGTTTTGATGTTGAGCATGTCAGTCACGGCAACTGCGCACCTGATGCCATTCTGGCGGTAGCTGTGCGTTGCGGGTGAGCCGGTGGCTCAGACTGTGAGTATTTCTTTTTCTTTGGCGGCGAAAACCTCGTCAATTTTCTTCATGAAGCGGTCATGGAGTTTCTGTGCGGATGTCTCGGCATCTTTCTCCACATCCTCAGGCATGCCTTGTTTCACAGCTTTCTTTAGGCCTTCAATGGCATCGCGGCGGGCGTTGCGCACGCTCACTTTTGCCTGTTCGGCCTCAGCCTTGCATTGTTTAACAAGCTGTTTGCGACGTTCTTCGGTGAGAGGGGGAATGCTGATGCGGATAACCTCGCCGTTGTTTTCGGGCATCACGCCGAGATCACTGTTGATGATGGCGCGTTCTATCTCCTTGAACATGGATTTCTCCCAGGGTGTGATGGCTATGGTGCGCGCATCGGGGGTGCTGATATTGGCTACGTTGCTGATGGGCGCAGCGCTGCCATAGTAGTCCACGCGGATGCTGTCAAGCAGTTTTGGGTTGGCACGGCCGGCACGTATGTGTGACAGGCTCTCATCAAGGTATGCCACTGCGAGTTCCATTTTTTCCTCGGCAGGTGTCAGATAGGTTTTGGGGTCAGTCATGGTGATATATTGTTTATGTTTGTGATTTGTTCAGCATGTTACGAGGGTGCCCACGGGCTGTCCGTCGGCCACGCGTGCCAGATTTCCGGGTGTGTCCATATCAAACACAATGATGGGCATGTTGTTTTCCTTGCACAGTGTTGTGGCGGTGAGATCCATGATGCGGAGTCCGCGGTTGTATATCTCGTCGAAAGTGATGGTCCGGAAACGCACGGCATCGGGATCTTTCTCGGGGTCGGTGGTGTATATACCGTCCACACGTGTACCCTTGAGCATCACATCGGCACCTATCTCAACGGCTCTGAGCGCGGCTCCGGTGTCTGTGGTGAAATAGGGGTTTCCGGTTCCGCCGGCGAGGATGGCCACGCGTCCTTCAACAAGAGCGTCTATTGCGGCACGGCTTGAGTAGTATTGTCCTATGGGATACATGTTCAGGGCCGTGAAGGCGGTGCATCGCTGCCCTATGCTCTCAAGAGCGCTGCGCAGGGCAAGTGAGTT
Organism: Bacteroidales bacterium; assembly: GCA_030536615.1. Classification (GTDB taxonomy): domain Bacteria; phylum Bacteroidota; class Bacteroidia; order Bacteroidales; family Muribaculaceae; genus CAG-873. The sequence goes on from JAUNPQ010000005.1 coordinate 12,437, forward strand.
TATGACTGTGGCAAGCATGCCCATCTGGTCGCCGGTGACGCGGTCATATCCTTTGGCGGCTCCGCTCAGACCGCGGAAAATATTTCCGCCGCCAATCACTATGGCCACCTGCACGCCGCTGTCGGCCAGTTGTTTTATCTGTTCGGCATACTGGTTGAGGCGGTCGGCGTCTATGCCGTGACCCTGAGCGCCCATCAATGACTCTCCGCTGAGTTTTAGAAGTACGCGGTTATATTTTGAATTCATATCTTTTTTATTTACTTACAAGCACAAAAATAACACTTTTCTGAGTTTTGTACCAACGTCTGACACAAAAAAATGCGGGGAGTGGCTCAAACCGCAGGTTTTTCGCTCCGTACTGTTTTAAACAGCCACTTATGCAGCGTAGCAGACTGTTGTGCCTGAATGTGTGGATGAGGCGAGTGGAGGAATGAGAAAATAGAAAGCTTAACAATAATTAATCATTATATACGTGTTTTTTATAACAGATTGACGCATTATTTATTCAGAATTTTATTATTTTTGCTGTGTGTTGCCGGTCAGGAATCATTGTTTTGAATTCATCAGGTACATAACATCATGAAAAATAATCACATTTTTTTATTAATAACACCAAAATCTAATCATTAATTCAAAAACCTCATGAAAAAGCTATTCATTACGGCAGCTGCCATGATGGCTTTCGCAGTTTGCGGCGCTCAGCTTGTCACCGTTGAATCGGTGCAGCGTGTGGGCAACGCTCTCGGCGAAAAAGCGGTCATCAGCCCCGACGGACAGTTTGTGGTTACCAACACCATGACGTCCCTGAAGCGAGTGAATGTTTCTGACGGTACTGAAAAGGTCATAGCCAACGGTGAAGGCCTCTACAACTATGCAGTCAGCTCTGACGGTGCAACGGTTGTCTACAGCCGTCCCCAGTTCAAGAAAAACCATCTGCGCTATGTGAGTCTTGAGAGTGTTGATGCCACCGGCTCAGCTCCCAAAGTTCTGGTAAAGGCATCGCGCAAACTTGGCAGCGGCTATTCCCTGAGCAACGGCAGCCTCAATGCTGTTGAGAACGGTAAACTCCGCACCAAAGCTCTTGGTGCAGCCAAAGCTACAGCCGCACCTGTGGCCTCGATCAACTACGGCCACCTGGATGTCACTGTCAACGGCAAGACCACCACGATAGACCCGCAGGGACGCGGCAGCTACATATGGCCGTCAATCAGCCCCGACGGCACACGTGTATGCTACTGGCTCATCGGCGGTGGCTGCTTCACCTGCAACCTTGACGGTTCAGACGTGAAGAGTCATGGCGCACTGCGTGCCGCAACCTGGGCCGGCAACAACATGCTTGTGGGCATGGACGAGATTGAAGGTGACTCACAGAATGTTGCCTCATGCTCAATCGTCGCTCTTGATGTGAACACAAATCAGACACAGAAACTCACTGATGACACTGTGAAAGCAACATATCCCAGTGCATCGGCCGATGGAAGCCGTATAGCTTTCACCACTCCCACCGGTGAGATCTATGTCATCAATGTTGTAAAATAACAAAAGGCGAAACCATCATGAAAAAGATATTACTTACTTCAGCTCTGGCTCTCGCCGTAGCGGCAGGTGCCTCAGCAAAGACCGCCGATGAACTTCGCGTCTATATCAATCCCGGCCACGGGTCATGGACTGGCGATGACCGTCCCTGCACTCTGGTTGGACACGGTGCTTATTCACGCACAAACACAGACACCCTCTCATTTTTTGAGAGCAACACCAATCTCCGCAAAGGTTTCGGAGTGCTGGAGCGTCTGCGTGAGTATGGCCTGAAATATGATCCCACACTCAACCAGACCGGCGATCGCTGGCAGATAGGTGCCGCACGTGACATGAGCAACAACATTGTCATGAGTCATGTGAAATGTGGCCCGTATGAGAAAGACAATGCCACGGCAAATCAGCTTAGAAAAGAAATCAAAGCCATACAGGAAAAGGCTGTTGAGGAGAATCGTGAACTCACCGAGGCCGAACAGGCCCGCATCGCGGAAATGACAGAACAGATAGGACGTACAACTCTCTACAACCGTAATATCTCTGAGATCTGCGCCGAGGTTGACGCCAATAACTTTGACATGTTCATCTCCATCCACTCAAATGCCGCCAATGAGGGAACATCGACAAACTATCCCTTGTTCCTGTATCGCGGTTACGATGATCTGCATGCCGCCACAGGTGTGACATCAGAGCACCAGACACAGTCACGCAAAATGGCTGACATAGCATGGCCCTATGCCTATGGCAACAAATATGGCAACTGGACAGCCTATGCCTCCTCCAAGAACCTGCGTGGTGACGTCAACTTCTACGGCTCAGGGACAACCGGTGCCACCGGTGCTTTCGGTTATCTTGGCGTGCTGAAACACCACGTGCCCGGATTTTTGGTAGAAGGTTATTTCCACACCTATCAGCCTGCGCGTCACCGTGCCATGAACTTTGATGTGTGCCGTGTTGAAGGCGATGCATATGCACATGGCATTGCTGACTACTTCGGTATCCAGAAAGAGAAAACAGGTGTGATCTACGGTGTTGTCCGTGACCAGAACGAGAAATTCCGCGACGCCGCATATTCACCCAATCCCACCACAGAGGATGCATATCTGCCCATCAACGGAGCGACTGTTGTCCTGAAAAAAGGTGGTGAGAAAGTTGCCGAATACACAACAGACAACTACTACAACGGTGCTTATGTGTTCCGTGACCTTGAAGCCGGTGAATACACCATCGAGGTTTCTCATCCTGACTACAATGCCATGGAGCCTGTGACCGTTACGGTCACCGAGTGCGGTCTGGCACAGCCCACAGTCTCTATTGTCAACAAAGACTGGGTTCCCCCCACAGTTGTCTATGAGAACTATCCCGACCCCGTGAACAATCCTGCTTTCGGTGCCGGTGATCAGTATAACTTCAACCAGACTTATGTCGACGAGCCTGTTGCTCAGCTTGAAGGCAAGGTTATACGCCGCGTCATTGCCCGCAATGACCGTCTTTACATACTTGGTCTGAGCACAGACGAGAAGCCCGTGCCCACAGTGATTGTCTATGATGCCGCCAACAAGGCCGTGCTTGCCGAAGTGTCTACAGAAGGAGCTACCGGCTCACGCCGCGACATCTCAGACATCCAGGTTACCGCCGACGGTGTTCTTGTTGCCTGCAACGAGAGCCTCAACCACTACAGCGACGATCAGGTTGCAGCCGGTGAGACCCGCGGCCGCGTACGCGTATACCGTTGGGAAAATGATGAGAACGGTCTGCCTGCCGGCAACCCCGTGGAGATGTTCAACAACACCCTCAGCGGTAATTTCTATCGTGCCAATGTGGGCCATACAATGGCTTACTCCGGTACTCTTGCCGATGGTAAGATTGTTGTTCCGGCAGTGAATGCCAGCGATGTTGCCTCACACAAGATTTTCTTCAACATCTACACCATCCTTGACGGAGAGCTCGCCGCTGCCAATTTCAACAACACGGACAACGACGGCACATATTATACATCAGAACTGCTGGGTGACAACTTCACGTTCACAACATCGCCCGATGACAAGGACGCATTCATCACCCACTCATCCAAGATGGCACCCCGTAAGGCACAGTTCAACAACATCGCCGTTTACACCGATGTCAATGCCGACGCTGCCGGCCAGCCCGCAACTGCCGGAGCATTCTTCCGCTATGCAGGCCACAACTATATGACAGTTGCCGACAACACCGCCGACGGCAAGAACGTTGGCGTGCGCCTCGTTGACATGGGTCAGAGCATGACTGATGCAAAACAGGTTGCCACAACCAACACCGCCATTGCCGAGAGCGCTGCAAATGTTGCAGTTGCCGGCCAGCCTGAGGCTGACCTTGACGATGAGGGAATTGCCAAGTCCGCATACATGACCCTGTTTGCCGTGCGGGACGGCGGTAAAGTTAGCCGCTTCACCACACGCGGTGCCGATCAGCCCAAAATCCGCAAGGAATTTGCCTATGGCCTGAAACTTGAAGGCGGCAATGACGGCATATATACCGTTACTTACAGCCTTACAGGCGACGTTCCTGCCGCAAGTCTGGTTCTGACACCCGCAAACGGTGACGAGGCTGTGGTCTACACACTGTCAGACCTCACTGCCGGTGAGCACACCTATGTGGTTGACGCTACATCTCTTGAGGAAAACATGAACTATACCTGGGCAGTTGAGGTGCAGAACCCGGCTATCGCCCAGTCTATGGAATACAGCAGTGACAACAACGGCCTCAGCAACATCCGTGGTGGTGTGGCTGTGTTCACAGACCCCGAATATGACTCATTCGGTTATGTAGGTGTTGTACATGGTGGCAACCGTGGTGTTGACATCTACAACCCAGCCGGTGAGAAGATCGCAAGCCGTGTACAGCAGAACTGCGAGGCTATTGGCGGAACAAAAGCCAACTCATCGTCAGCCATGCGTGCCGCAACCCGTGGTAACGAGATGCTTCTGGCATCATGGGGTGACTCATCACATGGCGTTACAGCTATGGATATCACAGATCCCGATGCCGGTGTATACTCAGTGTTTGAGGGCACAATGGCCGGAAGCGGTCTCATCAGCAACGGCGGTGTAGGCGTCGGCTCAGGCACACCCGGTGTAGGTTTCTACAACGACGGTGAGAACAGCGTTATGTACACCTTCGACGAGGACCTTGCAAATAACAAGATTGTGCGTTATGACATCGGCTCAGCCAAGACCTGGGGCGCCGCTCCTTCCAAGATAATCGGTCAGTGCGGTCTTGCAAACACCAACGTAGGCTTCATAGCCATGAAAGACGGTGTGTTCGCTTCACAGGTTCGTGGCACGGGCAACAACACCCCCGGCTGCCCCGGTTTCGAATACCTTGACAAAGAAGGCAACATCCTGTTCCAGTCATCTTCAATAGAGGGCATGAACAGCTGCACCAGCGCCATAGCAGTCAGCGCCGACGGCAAGACCATGGCTGTGGGTGAGATCGGCAAGGTAGGTGTCTATGACCTGACATGGAATAACAACGTTCCCCAGTATGCTCTGCGCTACAAGTTCGCTGTAGCCTCAGGCAGCGAGGGCAACATGTACTTTGACTATGCAGGCAACCTCCACTATTATCTGAGAGCCAACAACGGCTATCATGTATATTCACTGCATTCAGATGCTGACAAAGTAAGCACTCCGGCCAAGGCTGCGTATATCATCAAAGGTGGTCAGGTAGGCGTGGAGAACATCGCAGTTGACAGCAATGACAGCGACGCCGAGGCTATCTATTACAACCTCAACGGTGTGCGTGTTGCTTCTGACAATCTTGTTCCCGGTGTTTATGTGAAAGTACAGGGCGACAAGGCAACCAAAGTTGTTGTCAGATAAAGCTTGCAGACAATAGACAATCCCTGATAAATACGGGAGTCGGCCATTTGGCCGACTCCCGTTGTTGTATGGGCGATATGAAAAAACGTTATCCCGGGGATGATTTGTACCGCTTAAGCGGTGATCATTATTTTTTCAGTAGGATGTCTGTGAGTTGTGCCAGGCCCTGCGATGCCGTTGCTTTGATGACATGGACATATGAGGGGACTTGTGCGGGATTGGGATCAATGTAATAGACCGGCACGCCCTGCGGAACAAAGTGCAGCAGCGAGGCTGCCGGATAGACGGCAAGGCTTGTGCCGATGACAACGAAAATATCAGCATGCGAGGCTATCTCTATGGCCTTCTCTATGTTGGGAACGGCTTCCTGAAAGAACACTATGTGCGGGCGCACACGGTGTCCCTCGATGATTGTGTCAGGCGATGTTGACAAAGGGTCAGCTGCGCCTTTCCGAGCGTCGGGCAGCGTGTAGACAAGGCTGTCGTTGTCCATGGCGCGTACTTTCATGAGTTCGCCATGCAGGTGCAGCACATTTGCTGAGCCGGCGCGTTCGTGGAGATTGTCGACGTTCTGGGTGATTATGTAGACGTTGAAGTGCTCCTCAAGAGCAACAAGCGCCTTGTGGCCGGCGTTGGGCTGTGCATGCACAAGCTCATGGCGGCGACGGTTGTAGAAGTCATGCACAAGCTGTGGGTTGCGGGCAAATCCGTCGGCGGATGCCACGTCCATGACCGGATATTTGTCCCATAGTCCTCCGGCATCGCGGAATGTGGCGATGCCGCTTTCGGCGCTCATGCCGGCGCCGGTTGATATTACCAGATTTTTCATATGTGGTGGTTTTATGTCCTTTAAGAGTGTGCTTATAATTAATGTGAACCGTTTTTTAAAAGTGCGTGGGACATTTTTCAGATGCCCCACGCTGTGCGATGTTTCTCAGTTCATGAGATGATGTCGTAGTTGAAGATTGCTTCCACAAGATAGAGCCTTCGGATCAGCAGCCGGTCAATCTCCATGTCATCATAGTCAGGGTTGAGGCTGTGCAGGATGACTTTCCCGGGGTCTGAATGTCGCCGTATCTGTTTGACGAGGCGATAGTCATCAAGTATCACTACGTATATGGATCCCCAGAAGATCGGCGATATGTCATTGATTGGACGTATCTGGATATAGCTGTTGTTGGTTATGCGCGGGGACATTGAATCACCGCTCACACGGACAATGGGATGCTCGGACGCAATGGTGGGCAGATTGAGACGGCCAATGATGTTGTCGGAGGTGAACATCTGGGAGAGTTCGCGGCTGCCGGCTGTCACGTCTATGTCATAGACCGGTGCGCCCTGACGTGAGGCTGTGACACGTTGGCCCGTATCGCGTATCACCGGCAGACTTTTGGAGCTTCTTTTTGGGAATGGCACGTCTGTTCCTTCCATAAGCCATTGTTTGGAAACGCCCAGGTCAACCACAATCCTGTTTATGAAGCGGTCTGTCACCGGAATGCGTCCTGTCAGGATTTTGGAAATATTGGTCGGATCAACGTTTATGAGCGCACCGAACTGTGCCTGTGTCTTGCGCATGACGGCAATCAGGTAGCGTATGCGGTCAACCACTGTCGCATGCACGCCGGGTGCTTTTGCGCTTTCAAGGCGTCGGTCCAATGTTTCCTTCGTCACTTTCATCGTACGATGAATTTGGCGGGCTTGCGGCTCTGGTCAGTAGTCAGGATATAGACACCGGCAGGCAGGTAGATGACCTCATTGGGTTCTACAGTATCACGATATTCCACAATGCGGCCCATTGCGTCGGCAATGCTCAGGGAGGTGTGGCTGTCGGCGCAGATTATGCGTATGCCGCCCTCAAAGGCGTATACTGACAGAGGCAGATCTGCGGTGATATCATTGACGGCATCATGGCCCACGGTGATGGTGTTTGACTCCGGTCCGGCAATGCCCAGACGCATGGAGTGCACGGAATAAGTCTCGTAGTTGTTCTTTGAGAATCCGTTTATCTCCAGTTCATTGGTGTCAGCCTCAATCTGCTCGGAGGTAGAGGTGCCGTCGGACAGATAGCATGTGCGTGTCACAATGAAGTAATCAACTACTTCGCCGGCCGGAACGGTCCAGTTGGCGGTGTATGAGTCGGCGGTTATGTCAGTTGCGGCTGTTGCCGTGCATGCTGTCAGAACGGGCATGGGCAGGCATTCGCCACGCAGTTCAATGCCGCGTGAGCCTGACACACCGCCACCACTGATGAGGATGCGCGCCGTGTGCTCGCCGGTCTGTGTGGGAGTATAGGTCACAGGGAGCCAGTAGCCGTCCTCACGGTTTATGTATGAGGCGGGGATGCTGACTGAGACCGCTTTGTCGGGAAGTGTGAAGTAGCCGGTGCCGTTGTCGCGGTATACACGCGCCACAACGGGTTGGGTGAGGTCTGTGCCTTTGAAGAACAGCTGTGCGTTCACACTGCGTCCCAGTGCAACCTGACCAAAGTCAAGAGCCATGTCCTGTACGGGGGTGACAAGAGTGGGTTTGCCCACGGGCTGCCCGGGGTTGCCGGGATTGAAGGCCTCGCCCACTTTGTTTCCCCACAGGTATTCTGCCAGAGTGGGGAAGTCAATGAATGGGTTGCGGTTGTTCTGTATCTTGTAGACTTCCTCATTGCGGAGCTGTTCTTTCTCGCTGACAGGGTCGCCGCGGTGCCAGTCCATGAGGAGTTTCACTGACCAGGAATTGAGGGTGGGGAAGAGGTTCTGGTTGACCATATATGTATATTTCCAGGTCAGGTTCTGATATGTTGTGACCATGTAGAAGTATGTGCGTGCAAAGTCACCTTTGTATTCATCAGAGGGTTCAAAGACATATTGTGCTCCGCCGCCTTGTCCGGCCACGGGATAGCCGACGGCGCATATACCGTTGTCGAATTTCACGGATGTTGAGTGGTCAACGGTGCCCAGAGGATAGTTGCTCTTTGCCGAATTGGCTTTCATGTCCGATGGGTAGAGGTGGTTGAGATCCACATAGGCGCCCACGTTGGTCAGGCCGCCCCACCAGCTTTTGGGAAAAGAGTGCTCGCGGTTCAGTCCGGAGAAAGAGGGAGCGTAACGGGGTATGTCCGAGTACATGTCCCACCAGAGTTTTGAGTTGGGGTGGACGTCTGTCTTGGCAAAATATTGCGGAAGTGCCTGATAGGATGAGACACGCGTGAAATTGCTAACAAGGTTGTGGATAGCTGTCTTGAGCTCGCCTTCTTTTTTTCCGGTCAGCGAGGTGTAGTATCCGGCAGGAATCTCTGCAAGGGCGTAACCGGCAAAAAGGAGCACGGCCACAGAAACGAGTAGTCGGGTTATTTTCATGGGTTTATGTTTTGTGTTGTTTGTTTCATCAGATATGTTCTGCTGTCAGTGCAGGGGTAAATTAAATATTGATTCAGATCTTTTTTGACCAGGCGCGGCGGCGACGGTGTTGGCGGCGTTCAAAATATTCCCATTGTTTCTGTACGTTCTCGTTGCCTTCAAGCTCCACATTGCTCTCGGCAAATTTGTAACCGTTTTTGATGTAGTTGGGAATGAGTGTGCTGAAAAGCAGAGCATTGACGCCTTTTCCCTGATAGTCTGGGCGTATTGCCACCAACAGCAGGTCAACCACGTCCGAACCTCCGCGTATGGCTTTGAGAAGATGATACCATCCGGTGGGAAAGAGTTTGCCGTCGCAGCGCTGCAGGGCGGCAGACAGTGAGGGCATTGATATTCCTACACCGACAAGAGCGCCGGCGCTGTCCACAATGAGGCACACGTCCTCAAGACGCAGCATGTCAAGATACATGCCTATGTAGTAGTCTATCTGTTTCTGCGTAAGCGGCACAAATCCGTAAAGGTCCTTGTAGGCGTCGTTTATAAGACGGAATATAGCTTCGCCGTATTCGTCCTTGATTCTTTTGCGCGAGGTGTAGTTGAGCACGCGGAGGTTGAACTTGCGGCGCACAATGTCGGCGATGCGCATGTATTTATCGGGGATTGCGTCGGGGACAGTTATGCGGTATTCAATCCAGTCTGTTTCCTTTACAAAGCCCATGCGCTCCATGTGACGCGGATAGTAGGGGTAGTTGTAGATGGTGGCCATTGTGCCGGTTTCCTCAAAGCCGTCTATAAGCATCCCTTCCTTGTCAAGATCACTGAATCCGAGGGGTCCCACCATTTTCTCCATTCCGTTGTGGCGTCCCCAGATGCGGACGGCTTTGAAAAGAGCGTCAACAACATCTTTGTCATCAATGAAGTCCATGAATCCGAAGCGCACAACTTTTTCGCCGGTCTTTTCATTGGCGCGGGTGTTGATGATGGCTGTTATGGTTCCTACGGCCACATCATTGCGGTAGGCCATGAACGACTGTGCCTTGCAGAATTCAAAAGCCGGGTTTTTTGAGGGTGTGAGGGTGTTGATGTCATCATACACCAGTGGCGGCACGTAATAGGGATTGCCGTGATACAGGTCTATGCCGAACTGCACGTATTTGCGGAGCGCCGGTTTGAGCGGCTCAACCGGCCTTATCTCAACTTTTATTTTCTTTTTACTCACGTATAGGTGTGTATTGCTGTTTATGCGCGGTGACGCTTATTTTGTCGGGCTGTTGAATGACAGCCACACCAATGCAGCCACCAGTAAGGTCAGGAAGATGATGGCGACGATATAGAAACGTTTTGCCGAGCGGTTCTCAAGGGCCAACCTGAGTGCCTGCACGTCTCTGTACCCTCCGCCAGCGGCTTTATCGGCTATGCGGGCCATAGCTGGGTCTCGGCGTCCTGTCACGCGGAGCACTTCTTTCATGACGTTGCCGAATGACCGGACGTCATCATTGGTGTCTGAGTGGCACAGGCGGCTTTTCTGGTCAAATCCCACGTCGATGAGTTTCAGATTCCCGATATTCTCTGTGAATATGATTGTCTCGGGACGTATGGGATGATGGGCCAGATGGTTCTGCTGGATATATTCCATGGCCAGAGGCAGGCGGGTACGGAGCTGTTCGTAATGCTTGTCTTCAAGCTCCCCGCTGTCAATGAGTGTGCGCAGAGATTTTCCGTATACATCGTCAGTGATTATGCAGCGCCCCAGACCGGGGACATCCTCATAATCATTTATCATAACAATGTTGGGATGCGAGAGGTTGTAGCGGACATCGAATTCTTTGTCAATCATGGCCCTGTATTTGGGGTCATCGCGGAATTCTTTCTTGAGTGTCTTGAGCATCACCCATTTGCCGAGTTTACGGGCGGTATAGACATCGTAATATTCTTCTGACCATGCGGGCAGAAATTCAATCTCGGTCCAACGTTGTTCCTGAGATGATGGAGGCGGGAGGGTCTGTTCAGCCATCGGCGGAGAAATATCTATGTGTCAGTTTATGTCATCAAAGCTTATGGTGGTGTCTTTTTCCGGTTTGTCATCAGCCGGACGCTGCGTCGGACGCGCCGGCTGTGCCGGATTGAGGTTGCCGCGGCGGTTGCGCGTGTAGGCGTCTGACTGGCGTGCGGCTATGGCGTTGTCATCGTCCATTTCCTCGGGGCGCATCACATTGATGCGGTTTGCCGGAGAGTTGATGTCAGCTGCGCGTGAGCCGTATTCGGCCACAATCTTGTCAATGTCGGCACGGTTCTTGCGGGGATCGCTGTCCGGTTTGTTTGCCGGCGTGTTCAGAGTGTTTTCGGAATCCACGCCGTCAATGGTGATGTCAAATCCTGATGCGAGGATGGTGATTTTCACTTTGTCTTCAAGGTCAGGCACGGGATAGAGGCCCCACATCACGTCTACGCCCGGGTCTATGTTGTTGACAAACTGGGTGAGCTGATTGAGCTCGTCCATCTCGAAGGGATGTTCCGGGTCATCGCTGACATAGAGCACCATCAGAAGTTCTTTTGAACTGAAGATGTCGGTGTTTTTGAGCAGCGGGGAGTGCAGGGCGTCATCAATGGCTTTCTGCACGCGGTTCTCGCCTTCACCGATGCCGGTGGATATGATTGCGGTGCCTCCGTTGCGCAGGCAGGTGTCAACATCGTTGAAGTCTCGGTTTATACGGCCCGGAATAGTGATTATGTCGGTGATGCTCTGAGCGGCGGTGAGCAGGGTATCGTCCGCTTTTGCAAACGCGTTGAAGAAGTCCAGACTGTTATAGATCTCGGTGAGACGTTCGTTGTTGATAATGAGCAGGGCATCGACGTTCTTACCCATTTCCTTGGCGCCATCAAGTGCTTTGAGCACTTTCTGTTTGCCTTCAAAAAGGAATGGAATGGTCACTATTCCCACGGTGAGGATGCCGAGTTCCTTGGCTATGCGTGCCACAACCGGACCTGCGCCTGTGCCTGTGCCTCCGCCCATTCCGGCGGTTACGAACACCATGTCTGTGTTGTCATCGAACAGTTCCATGATGCGTTCGCAGTTGTCTTCGGCGAACTGGCGGGCGCGTTCAGGCTTGCCTCCGGCTCCGCGTCCGGGACCGATAACAAGTTTTGTAGGGATAGCACTCTGTTCCAGGGCTTGCCGGTCAGTGTTTATGAGGACAAATGACACGTCTTTTATGCCATGTTTGAACATGTGGTTGACGGCGTTGTTGCCGCCGCCGCCCACACCTATGACTTTTATGCGCTGTGCCGGTTCGGAGTGAGCGCCGGCAAAATCGTGGCTTGAGGATATGTCTTCTGCTGTCATTGTATGCTTATATGTTGAAAGAATTTTTTTTCTTGATGTTTGTTTTGTTGCGGATTAATCGTCATCAAGATCCCGGCCTCCGTCAGATGAGCCGTCAACGTTCTTGATTATTTCGGATATTTTGACCGTGAGGCGGTTTAAGATGCTGCGGTTGTTCTGGCGCTGGGGTGTTTCGCCGTCGGGGCCTCCCCAGTCTGTTTCGGCCATGGCATCGCGTCGCGCTTTTTTCTCGGCAGCCTCGCGTGCTTTTGCTTTGCGCCGCTCGTTATCTGCTTTGCGGCGTTCACGCAGGCGTTCGGCCTCGTCATCGTCAAGCAGAAGGGTATCGTCTTCTTCGGTCTGTCCGTAGCTGTCTGTCTGACTGTTGCCGCGGCGTGAGGCCTGATGCGGATAGTCATAGTATCCGAAAGGTGATTCCGGATAGTTGTATTCCGTTGTGTCTCCATCAATGGAAATTGCTGTGCTTTTCTTTTCCGTGGGTGTGTCGGCGGCTTTGTCAGCATCGGTGGCCGTGTCTGTGGTTTCTACAGTGGTCTCTGTGGTGGCAGGCGTCGGGACTGTCTCCACGCATGGGGAGGCCTGTGGATTCAGTGACTTCTGTGCTCCACGGACGGCCACGGCTATGGCACCGAGCATGTCTGAGCCGTTGAGGGTTGCGGTGGCCATGCGTACTGATGCGGGGAGAGCTGCCACGCTCACGTTCAGGGAGCTCTGTATCTCCAGGAGGCGGCAGAAGTTCTTGAGTTTTGTGCCGCCGCCGGTCACTATTATTCCGGCGCGCAGGTCCATGGGCTTGAGACCGGCGTAGTTGATCTGTGCCATGATGTTGGCAACGATCTCCAGAGCGCGTGCATGCACATAGTTGTCAATCTGGCGTTGTTCTGGTGACAAAGCCGATGCCGGGTCAGGCATGGCGTTTCCGAGTCTGATTTTCACGTTCTCGGCCTGTGAATCAACGATTCCCAGACCGGCGGATATGTCATGAGTGATGTTCTGCGAGCCAAGAGGGATGGTGGCAAGATAGCGCAGAGCGCCTCCGCGGTAGATGGATACTGTTGTGGTCTCGGCGCCGAAGTCAACAAGCATGCATCCGGGTTTTGTCTCCTCTTCTGTCAGGCAAAGAGATGCTATTGCCAGCGGACGTACTATAAACGCGCAGATGTCCATGCCCAGACGGTCTATGACAACACGTTCCAGATTGCGGGCATTCAGCGAGTTGCACACCACCATGGTGAATTCGGCATCGATGCGTGTGCCGAAGACCCCGACGGGCTTTGGCGTGTTTATGCTGTCAATGCTGTATTCAGTGGGTATGACTGCGAGGACGTCTGTCTTGTCTGTCATAGTGGCCAGGGCATCATCGTGCAGCCGTTGTATGGTTTTGTCTGTTATCTCTGTCTCTTCAGGGAATGTGAGTGTTGCCTTTGCTGTGACTGAATGGAGCGAGCGGCCGCCGATGGCTGCGTATACCCCTGAGATTTTTTTGTCGGCAAGGGCGGGCAGCGCACGCATGCGGTCTAACGCCAGCAATGACTGGCGCGCCACATCCTCAACGTTCTGTATGCGCCCGAAGCGCACGGAGTTTGACAGCGGTTCTTCCTCCATGCCGATGACGGTTATGTGCCCGGGAGTGTCCGGGCTGAAGGAGGCTGTTGCCAACTGTAGTCTGGAACTTCCAATTTCCAGAGAAATCACGTATTTGTTGTCCATATTGTTTTCAGGCATGTTTTTGCGGTGGGGATTAGTCAGGTGGAAGTACGGGGCCGTCCGGGAGAGAGATTGTGGAGAGGTCAGGTACGTCAAGACCTATGGTGTCAGGAACGGTGACGGGGCGTGGCATGTCGGCTCTTTTCGCCGCGCGTGTGGCCACTATGCGGCCATTCCATTTGAGGCTTATGGCGTCGTAATATTCCCATCCGCGCACGGGCATCACTTTTGTGTAGAATGTGTGCAGGCGTTCCATCTTGTCGGCTATATGCGAGGTGTCACCCAGGTTCACTATGTGTCCGGCCACGGAGGGTATGAGGATTATATCGCCGTTTTCGGCAACGTCAACCTGACTTACATAGGCGTCATATTCGGGACGGCTTTTGAAGAAGCGGAACATGGGCAGCATGGCTGTCACGCTGGCCGGTGTGCGCACGGCGCCGGTGACAACAGGTACATCCACATGGTAGCGGGCGTCGGCATTTATGCGTTTGCCGGCGCTGTTGATGTAGTATGACCCGGAATCCGTGAACACTCTTGCAACGGGAACCATGGGTATGACGTCAACAAGCATTGTTCCGTCACCAAGTATTACGATGTGTGCGTCCTCGATCTTGCCCATTGACTTGAGTTTGTTCTCAAGATGATAGGTGTTGAGCCGGCTGCGCGGTGTCTGCTTGATGCGCATGCTCAGGTCACCGAGTTCAATGTCTATGTCCTCGGCGGTTATGAATCCTGTCTTTGCAGTGTCAAGGACGTTGATTTTCAGTGCTGTCAGGGGATCATTGGCAGCTGCGGAATGTGTAAGCGGAAGCGCCACGCACAGGTATACTATGAGCAGGGCGGTCAATGAGAGAGATATTATTGTCTTGCGCTTCATTCTGGAGCCGGGAGTGGCGGGTGGTTACAACTCATGCCGGCCGTCCGGCAGCGATATTCTCCACAATAGCCGGAAGGCTGTTGCAGATATCGCCGGCACCGACGGTCAACAGAATGTCAAAATTAATATTTTTTATTGTATCTGCCAAGCTTTCTTTGCAAATCATCAATTTTTCAGGTGATTTTATGCGGTCATATATAATGCCTGATGTTACGCCGGGAATGGGCTCTTCGCGGGCAGGATAAATATCAAGCAGGATAACTGAGTCAGCCGCTGAAAGGGCCTCGGCAAACTGTGGTGCGAAGTCGCGTGTGCGTGAGTAGAGATGCGGCTGGAAAGCCACCGCGAGCTTGTAGCCCGGATAAAGGGCTTTGACTGATGCTATGCTCTGACGCAACTCGTCGGGATGATGTGCATAGTCATCAATGACAACATGTCCGCCGGGGAGGTTTTCTTTGAGGTGAAACTGAAAGCGGCGTTCCGCGCCCATGTAGCCGGACATGGCTTTGCGCACGCAGGCGGGGTCGGCATCGCCGGTGAGCACGCAGGCGGCAATGGCAGCCACGGCGTTCTCAATGTTTATCTCTACCGGCACACCCAGTTCTATGTCGCGGATAGTTGTGCCGTCGGGACGTTCGTCAATGAAGTCGAATATGATTGTGCCGTTGCCGCGGCGTATGTTCCCGGCGTGGAAAGTACCGATGTCTCTTGAATAGGTGTATGTCTTCACGGTTGGTGCGACGCGCGGTTTCAGCTTGAGTCCGGTGTGGACTATGAGGTTTCCGTCTGCATCAATGAGTTCTGTGAAATGGGCAAAACTTTCAAGATAGGCATCTTCTGTGCCGTAGATGTCAAGATGGTCCGGATCTGTGGCGGTGATGACTGCAATGTAGGGATGGAGTGTATGGAAAGAGCGGTCATATTCATCAGCTTCCACAACTGTGTATGGCGATGTATCGCTGAGCAGCAGGTTGGAGTTGTAGTTGCGGAGTATGCCGCCCAGAAAGGCGTTGCAGCCGGTTGCGGATGTGTGCATGATGTGCGCCGCCATTGATGATGTGGTTGTCTTGCCGTGTGTGCCAGCAAAGCAGAGGGGGCGGCTGCCACGGGTTATGGCACCCAGAGCCACAGACCGCTTTATGACCGTGAAACCTCCATCACGGAAAAAAGAGAGGGGGATGTTTGTGTCAGGAACAGCCGGCGTATATATCACGGTCACGTTCTCCGGGTTGCGGAAATTTTCAGGCACGGCATCCATTGAGTCAGAGAATGAAATGCGTGCGCCCTCGGCGATGAGTGTCTGCGTCAATGCAGTGGGAGTGCGGTCATAACCGGCAACTGATTTTCCCCGGCTCATGAAATAGCGCACAAGTGCGGCCATGCCTATGCCGCCGGCTCCCACAAAATAAACTTTGTTCTTTATCTGTATGTTGTCCATTTTTCAGCTTTTTATGTCAAGAATTTCTGAAACGCGATCCGCAATTTTGCCGGCGGCATCAGGAAGAGCCATGTCTTTTATGGCGTTGCTCATGCTCAGGCATTTCTCAGGGTTGGCGGCGAGTTGTATGACCGTTTCGCCGAGTTTTTCTGTTGCTTCGCTGTCTGGAATCATCACTGCGGCGCCGCGGTCTGCCAGAGCAAGTGCGTTGTGGCGCTGGTGATCCTCGGCCACATTCGGTGACGGGATGAGGACTGCCGGTGAGCCGATGAGCTGCAGTTCGCTGATGGTGCTTGCGCCGGCACGGCTCACAACGAGATCAGCGGCGCGGAAAGCTGTGGCCATGTCAGAGATAAATGCTGTGGCTTTTACTCCTTTATGTCCTGTAGCGGCTGTCTGACAGTTGTCTATGTAGTTTTTTCCGGTCTGCCACAGTACCTGTATGTCTTTGTTTTCCCATGCCGGCAGGGCTGCGGCAACGGCGTTGTTGACAGACCGCGCTCCCAGACTGCCTCCCACCACAAGGACAAGGGGACGGCCGGCTGAGAAACCCAGGGCTTCCTTTGCCTGCTCACGTGTCATGGTGTTGCTGAGGATGTCGGCGCGCACAGGGTTGCCGGTCTTTATGATAGCTCCGGCGGGAAAGAAACGCTCCATCCCGTCATAGGCCACGCATATGGCTGCGGCGCGCTTTGCAAGCAGGCGGTTTGTCACGCCGGCATATGAGTTCTGTTCCTGCAGGAGAGTGGGTATGCCTTTTTTCTGGGCTGCTTTCAGCATCGGGCCGCTGGCGTATCCACCGACGCCTATGGCTATGTCCGGCTTGAAATCGCGGAGTATTTTCTTGGCAAGGCGCATGCTTTTCAGTAGTTTCACAATGACTTTGAAATTGCGCCATATGCGTTTGCGGTCAAGGCCTGCCACCGGGAGGCCTACAATCCTGTAGCCGGCTGCGGGGACGCGCTCCATTTCCATACGTCCCTGTGCGCCGACAAAAAGTATCTCGGCATCGGGCCAACGGAGGTGTAATTCATTTGCAATCGCAATTGCCGGAAATATGTGTCCGCCGGTTCCGCCGCCGGATATAAGTATGTGTAGATCCAGGTTGTTATCTGCTGTGGCTGTATCTGTATGTTCCATATTCATAGTTGTGTCGGGTTGTCAGGCATCTCATTGTCAGAGAGTGTGCTCAGGCTGTCGCGCAGTTCTTGCCGTGCTCCTTTCCTTGCCGCGAAACGGCTCACACTCAGCATTATGCCGAGGGCAACGGAGGTAACCAGCACTGATGAGCCTCCTTTTGATATAAGTGGCAACGGCTGTCCAGACACCGGTAGAAATCCTGTCACGATGCCCATGTGTATGATTGCCTGGTAAGCTATGAACACAGCCATTCCGATAACAAGCAATGCCGGAAATGCCTTTTTGCATTTCATGGCTATGCGTCCGGCACGTGCAAGCAGCCACAGGTACAGGGCCATCACAATAAGACCGCCTATAAGGCCGATGTCCTCAATTATTATGGCATATATGTAGTCCGAGAAAGCGAGGGGCAGACGTGCCGTTTCACGTGAGTTGCCGGGAAAGACACCGAAAATGCCGCCGTTGGCCTGGGCGATGTAGGAATATTGTTCCTGACGGTTCTGGCTTGTGATGGTATCTTTATATTTGTCTGAGCGCATGAAATCTACCAGACGCTGTTTGCGCAGCCCTGTGCGGTCATGCTCCTGACCGGCCACAAGGGTGATGTTGTCTTTTTTCTGTTCCTGTGAGCTTTCGCTGATGGCTTTGTATGCACCGTATCCAAGACCCAGAAGCAAGTATACACCCACCACGGCAAAAAACTCGCGCCAGCGCACACCGCCTATCAGCATCATTGACAAGGCTATGAACATCATGAGTATTGTGTTTGTGAGGCCCTGACCCACAAGCATCACGCCGAAAATGAGCACCACCGTGGCAACAAAAATGACCAAAGTGCGGTTGTAGCGTTTGTCCTCCTCTTCGTGGCCACGTTTGTATTTCACGCGGTAATTGCACAATACGCGAGCAATGAGCAGGGCTGCGGCAAACTTCAGCAGTTCGGACGGCTGTACGTTAAACAGGCCGAAGAAAGAGAATGAGCGTCTTGCTCCGTTTATGACCTGCCCGAAGAACATTGTGTATATTGTAGCCAGAATGCATAGTCCCACAATGACATAGGCCCAGTCATAGAAGCGCTTGTAGTGGGTGCGCTGCAGAATGAGCATGATTATGAAGCCAATGCCCAGAAGCACGGCATGGCGTATTAGCGGCCCCATGATGTTGCCGGCAACAACCTCGCGGCTTGACGCGCTGTAGAGTTCAATGAGTGACACCACCACGAGCAATATGTATATGCCCCATATCTGGCGGTCTCGTTTGGGCTTGGGCCGCATGGCCTGTGCCTGCGCGCGGATATCGGAGGCGGCGTCGGGATGTGCGGGTATTTCTGTAATAGGGTCTGGCATGGAGATGGCTGAAGGGAATGGTTATTTGAGTTTGCGGACCGCGTCCTTGAATTTGCGTCCGCGGTCTTCGTAGCTGCTGAACAGGTCAAAACTTGCACAGCATGGCGATAGGAGGACCGTGTCACCGGCAACGGCGCATGCGCGTGCCGCAGCAATGGCTTCGTCAAGCGATCCAGTGGAGGTTACAGGGACTTCGCCACTGAAAAAATCAACGATCTTTTCATTGTGCACTCCCATCGCCACTATTGATTTCACTTTCTTACGCACCAGCGGCAGTATCTCGGAATAGTCGTTGCCTTTGTCTTTACCGCCCAGAATAAGGACTACCGGTGTGTTCATTGACTCAAGCGCATACCATGTGGAGTTGACATTTGTGGCTTTTGAGTCATTGATGTAGCGCACTCCGTCAACGTCGCAGACATATTCAAGACGGTGCTCAACTCCTTCAAAGTCATGAAGGGCGTTGCGTATCACTGAACTTTTGATGTCAAGCAGGCATGCAGACAGGGCGGCTGCCATTGAGTTATAGAGGTTGTGGAGTCCGTTCAGGCTCAGGTCTGCACGTGGCATTGTCAGTGAACCGTCAGGGGTAGTCACAACCATGTTCTCATTCTCGTCAATGTATGCGGCAAGTCCCGGTGCCTGAATTGCATCGAACGGGAACTGACGTGCCTCCACTTTTATGCGCTCAAGCTGACTGTTGATGACCGGGTCAGCTTTCCAGTATATGAAAGCGTCCTGAGGGGTCTGGTTCTGAAGTATGCGGAATTTGGCGCTCACATAGTTTTCCATCCGGTGGTCATAGCGGTCAAGATGGTCAGGCGTTATGTTGAGAAGCACGGCGATGTCCGCTCTGAACGAGTACATGTCATCAAGCTGAAAGGAACTCAGCTCAATCACGTAAGTGGAGTGCGGTGAACGTGCCACCTGATATGCCAGACTCTTGCCGACGTTTCCGGCCAGTCCCACATCTATGCCGGCCTGACGGAGGATGTGGTATGTGAGCAGCGTTGTGGTTGTCTTGCCGTTGCTGCCTGTGATGCACACCATTCTGGCATCTGTGAAACGTCCGGCGAATTCTATCTCCGATATCACCGGTATATTCTTTTTCAGGACAGCCTGCATTACGGGAGTCTCTTTTGCTATTCCGGGGCTTTTCACCACCTCAGTCGCGTCCAGGATGCGTGACATGGTGTGTCCGCCTTCTTCCCAGGCTATGCCCTCGTCCTCAAGTATTTTTTTGTATTGAGGAGCTATTTTGCCGTAATCGCTGACAAACACGTCATATCCACGGTCTTTGGCCAGAACAGCGGCTCCGGCACCGCTTTCGCCGGCACCCAGCACTACAATCTTTTTGTTCATCGTATCTTAAGTGTTACAAAGGTTATCACTGCCAGTATTATGCCTATGATCCAGAAGCGTGTCACTATCTTTGATTCAGGCACAGGCTGGATGGGCCGCTGTATCAACGCGTCAATCCCGGAGTTGCCGGCTTTCTGAAAGTGGTGGTGCAGGGGCGTCATCTTGAATATGCGGCGTCCGTTTGTGGCTTTGAAATATGCCACCTGGAGCATGACGGAGAGGTCCTCGATGTAAAACAGGGCGCATAGAATAGGCAACAGGAGTTCTTTGCGGATGAGGATGGCGAAGATGGCGATAATGCCTCCGAGTGTCAGTGAGCCGGTGTCACCCATGAATACCTGTGCCGGATAGGCATTGTACCACAGGAATCCCACAAGAGCGCCTATGAATGCAGCCATGTATACCACCAGTTCCTCGCTTCCCGGCAGATACATGATGTTCAGATATGACGAATATATGAGGTTTGACCCCAGATATGCCATCAGTACAAGTGCCACTCCGATTATTGCCGAGCATCCGGTTGTGAGGCCGTCAAGACCGTCGGTGAGATTGGCGCCGTTGCTTGTGGCCGCCACAAAGAAGATGGTGATGAGCAGGAAAGCTATCCATCCTCCGGTCTCGGCATTGTCACCCAGCCATCCCGTCAGGCTTGAATAGTCGAAATTGTTGTTCTTGACAAACGGTATTGTTGTGACGGGGGCTTTGCGGGCCTCACCCTCATAGATGACTTCCTCAACCATACCAGACTCGGCGTTCACAACCTCGCGGTTGGCCACAAGGCCCATGCCGTCGCTGAAATACATTGTTCCGGCTACAACCAGACCTATGCCTACCTGGCCGAAAATCTTGTATTTGCCTTTCATTCCTTCCTTGTTGTGCTTTGCAAGTTTCTTGTAGTCATCAAGAAAGCCGATGGTTCCCAACCAGAGTGTGGCGAAGAGCATGAGCAGCATGTAGATGTTTGATAGGTTCGAGACAAGCAGACATGGCACAATAATGGATATAATGATGATTATACCGCCCATTGTAGGGGTGCCGGTCTTTTTCATCTGCCCTTCCAGACCCAGATTGCGGATCACTTCGCCCACCTGCATGCGTTGCAGACGGTTTATGATGCGGCGCCCGATGAAGATGGCAATCAGCATGGCCAATACGAATGCCGCACCTGAACGGAATGTGACGTAGTCCATCAGGCGTGCCCCCGGCACTCCGGAGTCTTTCAGAAAATCAAAGAGATAGTAAAACACGGTTTATGTTGTTACGGTGTGTGATGTTGTTCAGTTATTCAGTTGGTTTCCAGGCGCTGTGCAAAGGCGTTTCTGACTTGTTCGTGGTCATCGAAATGCACGGTGCGACCTCCCTCAAAGACCTGATAATCCTCATGGCCTTTTCCTGCCACCAGAACCACATCGCCGGGAGTAGCCTCTGTGATGGCAACGTGTATGGCTGCGGCGCGTTCGGCAATTATGTCAGTCTGTGTGTCGGAGTCCACGGGTATTCCGGCTTTGACATCGTCGGCGATATCATAGGGGTCCTCGTCACGGGGGTTGTCGCTGGTGATGATGACACGGTCAGAGAGACGGGCGGCAACAGCTCCCATCTGGGGACGTTTGCCTTTGTCGCGGTTTCCGCCGGCACCGAAGACGGTGGTTATCCTGCCTTGTGAACCTTTTGATGCCCTGATTGTCTCAAGAACATTCTCAAGGGCATCGGGGGTGTGGGCATAGTCAACCACAGCTATTACGCCGTCAGCGCTGACGGTTGCCTCAAAGCGTCCGCATACGGGTCTCAGGGCACTGAGTGTCACCGCCGCTTTTTCCGCATCCATGCCCATGAGCACGCATGCACCGTAAACGGCTGTAAGGTTGTAAGCGTTGAAAAGTCCGGCGAAACGCGTCTGTATCTGGCGTCCGTCTATTTCAATGAGAGTGCCGTCCATGCGGCTTTCAAGCACTTTTGTGCGGAATGTGGCACCGGTACGCAGCGAGTAATCGGCACGCCGGGCGCGTGTGTTCTGGAGCATCACTGACCCATGTGGATCATCGGCATTGGTGAGCGCCCAGGCCGTTGACGGCAGGTTGTCAAAGAAACTCTTCTTGGCGGCGATGTAGGCTGCGAAAGTCTTGTGATAGTCAAGATGATCACGCGTGATATTGGTGAAAATACCGCCGGCAAAGCGCAGTCCGGCAGTGCGTTTCTGCACTTGTCCGTGGCTACTGACTTCCATCGCTGCAAACGTGCAGCCGGCATTCACCATCTCGGCCAGCAATGCGTTTGTCTCAAGGGGGGATGGAGTGGTGTTGTGCGAGGGATAGATTTTATCGGCTACGCGGTTCTCGACGGTTGAGATAAGTCCTGCTTTCCGGCCGCTCAGCATGGCTGTCTCATAGAGGAGTGTGGCGATGGTTGTCTTGCCGTTTGTGCCGGTGACACCCACAAGAGTGAGTCGGGATGAGGGGTTTCCGTACCATTCGGAGGCGAGGACGCCCAGAGCAAGCGCGGCATCGGGCACGCATATCCATGTTATTCCGGTTGGACGGTTTTCCGGCATGCGCTCGCAGACAATGGCAACAGCCCCGGCCTGAATTGCGGCGGGAATGTAGTCATGGCCGTCTACGCATGGCCCGGGAACAGCCACGAAAAGGGTGCCCGGAGTAACCTTTCGGGAGTCACAGGCAATGTTTTCAACGGCGATGGTGTCATCGCCATATATGCCTTCTGTGATAATTCCGGAGAGCAGTTTGTTCAGTATCATTGTGTCAGTTGTTGGCTTTTTCAGTTGATTGGGTGTAACCCGCCGGTTGGGTTTTCCCTGCCGGTTGGGTCGTGTGTTTGTCCTTACGCCAGGAGTCAAGTGTGAGATGCACGCGTGTACCGGGCTTTGCGGGTGTTGCCGGCGCCGGAGACATGTCTGTCACGTAGCCGGAGCCTTTGACGTTCACGTTGTAGCCTGCATTTTCAAGGGTCACCACGGCCTGACGAACGTTGAGGCCACGCACATCGGGAATGCCGCGGCTGACTTTCGCAGGACTTTTTATGCGGTCAATGTTGGTGACATTGAGCATTTTCTTTATGTTGCCGATCTGTTTGTTGTCAGTGTTGGCGTATACAATGGGACGCGCGCCGGCAGCCGCCGTGCCTGTGTGATAGTCGGAATTGTCACCCAGCATACCTGCCGAGTACATGCGCAGCATGATGTCTCTGAACACCATCGCGCTTGTTTTGTCAGGACTCCTGCGTGTTGGCTCATGTGCGTTGGCCACTATGACCATGCATGTGTATTGGGGTTTCTCATAGGGAAAGAAGCCGCAGAAAGCATAACGGTGCATGTTTGTATATCCGCTTTTTGCCGACGCACTGTCAGCCGCTATCGGTTTGTGGAGGTTGATCTGAGCCCGTTCCAGACGGTAGTTCTGGAGGGTGATCTTGGCCGTTCCGGTTTTTCCGGCGGCTTCGACATAGGGATTCTGTATGGATAGTGCCGTGCCGCCTTTGCCATAGATGACGTCCTTGAGCCATTTGCGCATTGTGGCGGCGGTCTGTTCGGAGCACATCTGTTTGCGCACGTATGTGACCGGAGGGAAGGAGTCAATGCCTTCGCCGCTGATGCGTGTCACCAGACGCGGACGCACAAAACGGCCATTGTTTGCGATTGCATTGTAGAAAGCGCAGGTATATAGGGGCGGTACAAGTTCGCAATAACCGTAGGTCTGTCGTCCCAGTGACATTTTTCCTCCTCGGCGCAGATCAAGATCGGGGAAGTAGGCCGGTTTTTCTCCGGAAATACCGGTATTGAAAGTGTCAAGCAGCCCGAGTTTGCGCACGCGCTCGCGGAATGCGTTGGGATCATGCTCAAAATGCGGTGCCACAAGTTTTGTCATGCCTATGTTTGATGAATAGCACAGGAACTTGGACACGGGGAGCTGTGAGGGTGAATGGGTGTCTGTTATTTCTGTCCCTCTGCTTGTTGATCCATAATAGTATGCATGCGGGATGTCATATATCTGTTCCGGGTTGGGGATGAATCCGTCCTCAAGGGCGATGACCATGCTGACTGCTTTCATTACTGAACCCGGTTCCACGCGCAATATGGCGCGGTTCATGGCTTCTATGCAGTTTCCGGCCGTGTCACGCTCAAGGTTGCATATGGCTTTTATGTCACCGGTTGGCACGTGCATCAGGATCACTGTTCCCCAGTCTGCCTCGGTCTCGCGGAGCACGCGGCTCAGGGCGTTCTCGACAATATCCTGCATGTGTATGTCAATGGTTGTTGTCAGGGTGTAACCATTGCGGGGCTTTACGTCTTCCCAGTTGCTGATGCGGTGTGTCAGCGGCACTTTCTTTGACCGTCCCGGCCGTCCGTAAAGCAGTGAGTCAAGGGCCTGTTCAAGTCCGGAGACACCATGACGTTCGTTGCTTGTTTTTGTCTGTCCCACCTGTCCTATTGAAAGGGACGCCATCTGGCCATATGGGTTTTTGCGGCGCACGTAGTCTTTTGTCACCAGTCCGGTGCGGTTGGGGTTTCTATGTCGTCTGAAAAACGGGAAGTCACGCAGACGCTGGAGTTCGGAATATGACAGGTTGTGTGCCAGTAGGAATGATGATGAGCGGTTTTTGCGAGGCACGTTTATCTGGGCGCTGAGGCGTTCATGCCATGCTTTGCTGTCGCGCAGGGGGAGATAGACGGCCAGTGTGTCTGCCAGAGAGTCAAGACTTTCGCGGAATTCGTCATCGGAGAACCGTGATGCCTTGAAATCCACAAACACGTCATAATATGTGAGGTTGGTGGCGAGCACGGATCCGTCGCAGGCAAGGATATCGCCGCGGACAGGGGGGATTTCTTCCTCTTTGGCAAGTTCTTCATTGGCTTTTTTGTTCCATTCATCTGCGTGAATGATGGTGGTCTTCACAGCAGAGGATACTATGCCGGCGGCTACGGCCACAATAAAGGTGGCCACGAGTATGTAGCGCAGGCGTATGAAGCCCGCGGTCCCCACTGAGTTGCGGGTGCCGAAAGTTTTGTTGCGTGGCTTGCTGTCTCTGTTTTCGCTGGTCATTTCGCTGTTGCCGTGGTGTTGGGGTTGTCGACGTTGCCGGTTGTCTCGATGACATATGGCGGTTGGTCACTTGATGTCAGACCCGGCAGCAGGCTGTCCACAAGCTCGGACATGGCGCTTTCACGGATGCGGCTCATGTATTCGGAGCGCTCGCGCACACATTCGGTGCGTGATATGTTGAGGGTCTGATGCAGCCGTTGTATTTCTTCCATTGAGGTCATGCACTGGTACTTTGTGCTTATGGAAATCATGATGATCACCGTTACGAGGAAGACTTTTATCCAGTGTTTGACAAAGAAGTCGGTAGTGATGACGTTCCCATGCAGTATGTGCTGTATGACAGACGTGCGTGGTTCGGCGCCGGCTTTGGTTGTCTTGTTTTTCTTTTTGAGAAGTGCCATTTTCGGAGAGTGGGATGTCAGAGTTTAACGGCGGTGCGCAGTTTCGCGCTGCGGCTGCGCGGGTTTGCGTCTGTCTCGGCCTGTGTGGGGACTATGGGCTTTGAACCGAGCATGCGCATTGGGCTTGATGAGTTGCCGAAAAGGTCACGGTTGTCCGTGCCTTCCATGTTGCCGGTTTTCATGAAGTTCTTTACAAGCCTGTCTTCGAGCGAGTGATATGTTATGACTGCCAGACGTCCGCCGGGTCTGAGCACTTTGAGAGCGGCATTGAGCATGGCGCGGAGCGCGCCGAGTTCATCATTCACCTCTATGCGGAGAGCCTGAAATATCTGGGCCAACTCTTTTTTCTCTTGCCGTGGGTTTATAAAGGACCGGATGATGTCAAGAAATTGGCTGACTGTGGTTATCGGCTCTTTTTGTCTGGCCTGTATCAGAGCCGCCGCTATCTGTGGTGCGCGTTTCATCTCGCCATAGAGTCTGAATATCCTTGTGAGTTCTTCGGCAGGACATGTGTTGACGATGTCTGCGGCTGAACGTCCGGCCATGCGGTTCATCCTCATGTCAAGCGATCCCTCGGGCCAGCGGAAAGAAAAACCGCGTTCAGGGTCGTCAAAATGATGGAATGAGACCCCGAGGTCGGCAAGCACGCCGTCAACTTTGTCCACATCATGATATGCCATGAAGTTCTCAAGATATCTGAAATTGGACAGAATCATGGTGAACCGTTTGTCATCAATGGCATTTTTCACGGCATCGCGGTCCTGATCAAAGGCGTAGAGATGGCCTCCCTGCTCGGCGTCAAGGCATTTGACAATGGCTTTGGAATGTCCCCCTCCGCCGTAGGTGCAGTCAATGTATACACCGTCCGGCTGCACGTCGAGGGCCGCCAGTGACTGTTCCAACAGGGCAGGAATGTGATAAGTGGACTGATTCATAGGGCGTTGTGAAATTACAATTGGCCGTTTTACGGGACTGTAAAGTTAGTCAATTTCCGGGGAAAATTTACAATGCCAAATAATTTTTTTGACAGTTTGCGCCAAAAGTTTTCAACACGGCACAAAGACGCTGTTAGTTAGGTCGTTTGAATGTTTACATTTGCAAACCGTCGCGATCAGGATGCTCACTTGCGTCTTGGAAGCATGTTTTTGAGCAAAGCGGTGAGATAAGGTGTGGGACGCAGGCTATAGGCATGTTCCAGATAAGGGATGGCATTGTCCGGCTCGCCGGCGTTGACATAGTAGTTCCCAAGGTCAAGCAGAGTCTCTATCTGCCCCGGATTCTGTTCAAGGATGTCGCGCCATGTAGTCACTGCATTTTCATAATCTCCGCACAGCATGTATCCGCGGGCAAGGATACGCCTGAATTCCACGCTCTCAGGCAGTCCCCTGAGCATGATTGTGGCGTAGTGCACCATTTCCGGACCATTGTCGCGGAAGTCGTAATATTTCAGCAGATAGCTGTCCATGCCGCGTTGCAACCACGGGAAATGTGTCTTGCTCATGATGAGTATGCGCTCATAGAGGTGGCTTACACCCATTGAGGTGCTGATCTGCTGGATGTCGGACAGGAGGCTGTCAAGCGAAACATTGTTCCTCATGGACATTTCCATGAGGTTGGTGACGGCAAGAGTGTCCTCAAGCATCACATCTGATATTATGGCATGGGCATAGGTCTCTGTCACCTCCGGTCTGGCATCGAGCATGAGGGTGTACATGGCTGTGGCATTGAGCCACTCTCCGCTGTTGAAGAAATGCCCGGCTTTGGCCGCCGTACGCGCATAATCGGCAGACATCTCTGTGCTCCCTGCCGGCTCTGCACCCTGAGCATACCCACACGGAAAGAGGACCAAAAGAATCAGGACAACTCTAATGGCTGTCGGAACGTAATGTCTATGGAGGAGTATGCTCACGGTGTGGAATAAGTTATAGGAATTTGTCGCCGAATTTCACTTTCGCGTCATTGACAATCTGTTTTATTTCCTGTTCATGCGCCTTGGGGCAGACAAGGAGAACATCGCCGGCATCGGCGACGATATAGTCTTTCAGGCTGTCAACAACAACAAGTTTTTCGCCTTTCACGGCGAAAATGTTCCCGGAGGAGTTGTAAGCCAGGACATTGCAGTTCTGCGTCACATTGGCGTCACTGTTCTTGGGAGAATTGTCATAAAGTGCGCTCCAGGTTCCAAGATCGTTCCACCCGAATGTCACTGTCTCGACATATACATTGCGGGCTTTTTCCATGATGGCGTAGTCAATTGATATGGCCGGTGAGGCGGCGAAAGCGCTCTTTACGGCTTCTTGCCCGGAGGACTTGCCTTTCATCAGGTCCGCATTGAAGCATGCGGCTATCTCAGGGGCATTTTCTTCAAATGCCTTTATGATTGATTTTACGCTCCAGAGGAAAATGCCGGAGTTCCAGAAAAATTCACCGGTGGAGAGGAATACCTTTGCCAGTTCAGCGTTCGGCTTTTCTGTGAATGTCTTGACTTTGTGAATATCACCCGTAATTTTTTCTCCGGCCTGAATGTAGCCGTAGCCGGTTTCGGGACGTGTGGGTTTTATGCCGAGAGTCAGCAATGCATCGTGGGTCTCTACAAAATCGAAACCGCTGTTTATTGCCTTTTCAAAATCGTGCTCACGGGTCACAAGATGATCACTCGGAGCTACAATCACGGATGCCTCAGGGTCAAGAGCGTGGATATGCCGTGATGCCCATGCCACGCACGGAGCAGTGTTGCGGCGTGCCGGCTCAAGGAGGATGTTGCTCTCCAGGAGTTCCGGCAGCTGGCGGCGTACAATGTCGGCATAGCTTTCATTTGTAACAACAATAATGTTACCGGCGGGAACAAGCGGCAGGATGCGGTCATAGGTCATCTGCAGCAGGGTACGGCCTGTGCCGAAGAAGTCAATGAACTGTTTGGGGCATCCGCTGCGGCTGTAGGGCCAGAAGCGGCTGCCTATGCCGCCGCACATTATCACGCAATATCTGTGGCTGTGTGCCGATTCGTTATGATTGTTGCTCATGGTGCTTGAATTGTTTTTTTGTGGTTGAGACCGGTGTCACCCGCAACATTGCAGCCGTTGACACCAATTGACTCGCTAAGGTAGTAAAGATTACGGACAAGAACAATTTTTTTTGGATGAACTTTTTTTGCAGGCTTTATGTTCAGATAGATACATTCACCCGCCGGCCCTGTCACAGGCCGTAAAATCACATCACATATGAGAACAATTTCACGTATCACAGGTTCAGTTTCTTATTTTTTTCAGTGTCTGACTGCTGCATGTCCCTTTACGTGGGTCACCCGACGCATGTTTGTATAAATATAAATTATGGAAAGGACGGTTGGCATAGCCGCTCCGGCCAATGGAGGCATATGTGATGATTATGCCTGTGATGACCGGATGCTTTTTTCCGAGATCACGTGGAAAGAGATGCCGCGTGTCTCACAGGCGCTTGGCTATTGCCGGACGCGCACATGCGATTTCACCATCGGGGGAATATATATGTGGGTGCGGTGGTTCGGATACCGATGTGCCTTTGTTGACGGGACATTATTTATAAGCGGTATGGCCGAGGATGATGACGGGCTGTGGCCGGCTTTCTCCTTGCCTGTCGGGGCAATGCAGCCGCATGATGCAGTGCGGCATCTGTCTGATTGCTGCCGGCGGGAGGGCATACGCCCGGTGTTCTCAGCCGTGCCTGAAGAGTATGTGGCAACAGTATGCAGTGTGCTGGGGCCGCAGGCCAGAGTACGTGAGCTGGTGGATTGGGCCGACTACCTTTATGACGCGACTGATCTGGCTGTGCTTCGCGGCAAGCGGTTTAACAAAAAACGTAATCATGTGAACCGCTTCAAGGCTGACAATCCAGGATGGATTCTTGAGGATCTCACACCTGAGGTTGTGCCTGAGAGCGTGCTCTTTCTGTCGGGACGCCGTCCGCAGGGCGATGAAGATCAGGATATGGCTGTTTATGAGCACTGCCGGTGCGTGGATGTGCTTGAGGCCTGGAACCATTATCCGTTTGAGGGAGTTGTGTTGCGCGGCGGCTGCGGTGATATCGTGGCGCTGGCTGTTGCAGAAGTTCTTGGAGACACGGCTTTTATTCATATTGAGAAAGCAAATCATGAAGTGGCCGGTGCCGGTGAGGCTATAAATTGTTTTTTCGCCGGCTATCTTCTGGATCGGCATCCCGGCATAAAGTTTATAAACAGGGAGGAGGATGTTGGTGATGAGTCTCTGAGATATGCCAAGGAGTCCTATCATCCGTTGACACTGTTGCGCAAATTCAACATTTATGGCTGAATATTTCAGCGGGCAGACGGCAAGTGTAACAATAAAAAGCTTAACTTTGCGCTGAAAAAGCGAGGCTTGGTCCCGCATAAAAAGAGTTACAAAATATTCATCCATAAAAAAGTTCTGGCATGGGTAAGACATCATGTTGGATAGAAGCCATACGGTTACGCACCTTGCCGGTGTCAGTGGCCGGTGTGCTTGCCGCCATCGGATATGCTCTGATGGACGGCTGTTTTCAGCCTTTGCCGGCTGTGTTGTGTCTGGTTTTTGCCGTTCTGGCACAGGTAGCGTCCAATTTTGCAAATGAATATTATGATTTTAAAGCCGGTCTTGACCGTCCGGGCCGTGAAGGTCCCCGCCGGGGAGTCACTGAGGGTGACATAAGCCCCCGCGCCATGCTTGTTGCTACATTCGTGACATTGGGATTGGCCTGTGCAGTTGGCTGTGCGTTGATTTTCTGGGGAGGATGGTGGCTTGTCCCGGTGGGTATCACCATCGCAGTGGGTGTTTTGGCCTACAGCACAGGTCCATATCCGCTATCGCACCATGGGCTGGGCGAGGTCGCAGTGATTTTTTTCTTCGGTATCATTCCGGTCAACATGACTTTTTATCTCATGGCGGCCGCTTTTGATCTGTCCGTTTTTCTGGGATCTCTTGCAATAGGACTGATGGGCGCCAACGTGCTTTTGGTCAATAATTACCGAGATCTTGAGGATGATGAGGCGGTTGGCAAGCGTACGCTTGCGGTGATAGCCGGCCGCCGGGTAGCCTCGTCGCTGTATCTTATCAACGGGATTGCGGCGGTGGCACTGATGTGCGGCGCGTGGCTGGCACTGGGGCCGGTGTGGCTTTTGATCCCCGTCAGTTACGCTGTGGCCCATGTGGCCGTATGGCTTGCTGTTGTATCGCGTCGGGGCATAGCATTGAATCCACTGCTGGGAGCAACGGCCATGCTCATGCTCATTTACGCCGCCGCTTTCCTTGTGGCCGCATCCATGAGCGGAGTTTGAGCAGCAGAGGTGACGGTGCTCCGTTGACATCGGCAAAAAGGGGGTCGGCAAATGACATGAGCGGTGTCTGGTTCTCGCCAAACTGTTCGGGGTAGATCATCAGCACATTGTTGGCCGCGAAGTATTTCTGGATGAATCCGGGCATCTCCGCCATGTCATCGCTATATGACATTGATGATGGCCGCGCGCCGATGACAACCAGAAGATCATCGGGAAGAATACGGTTGGCGTACAGTATGAAATCATCCCAGTTCTGGGCTGGCCGGAACTCACACCTTACCCCATAGTTTTCCTGATACAGCACGCCTCGGATCAGCGGCTGCACGTCATCCGGACAGCAGAAAATCACGCGGCAGCCAAGTTGGGCGGTCAGACGTGCAATGGCGCGCACCCACCGGGCAAAGCCGGTCTCATACTGCGCTTTTTCAGGAACGGCAACAACAATCCGGGCCACGGTGTTGACCGGAATGAAGCAACGCGATATTATGATCATTTTGTTGGTTGACTTCAGCAGCTGCTCAACTTTGGCGCCGAAAAAAGAGTCAATGGCCCGTTGGCGTCTGTGGAGTCCCATGACCACTTCCGTGATGTCGCGTTCCTCAATGGTGTTGAGCATTCCGGTGGCTATGTTGAGATCATACCTGTCAATGGTTGTAAGCCTGATGTCAGCGGCTGCCGCTGTGGCGCGTGCCGCGTCAAGGGCACCGGCACTCTCGTTGCGTGCTGCCGGTGAGTTGTCTGAGCGCACGTGCAGGGCATACATCTCATGGCGTCCGGTTTCGGTGCGCATCAGCGTGGCAAGTTCCACAAGTTCATGTGCCATGCGTTTGTTGGCAACCGGAATGAGAGTGTTGTTGACGCGGCTCAGGCGGTTCAGACGGGTGGTGCGCCCCTCGTCCTCTTCCTCGCGGTGCAGCATTTCCAGTTTCACGCGTGGCGCATATACACCGGTCACCGCCGGTGCCACGGCACAGGTTATGAGGATAACGAGGATAGTGGCGTTGAGGATGCGTTCGTCAAACATTCCCATGTTGTGGCCCAGAGTCACAACGGCCAGAGCTACGGCGGTATGGGCGGCCGTAAGCCCGAAGATGACACCGCCCGATGGCCGGCTGAGTCTCTGGGTGAGTCTGGCGATGAATGCCGGCAGCCATTTGCTGACTATGGCCACAGTGAGCATCACGGCGGCAACAGCGAGTGTGTCTGCGTTGAAGACAACGCGCACGTTTATCATCATTCCCACAGAAATAAGGAAGTATGGAATGAACAGCGCATTGCCCACAAATTCAATGGAACTCATGAGCGGGGAGGCCGTAGGCACGTAGCGGTTAAGGACCAGTCCGGCAAAGAATGCTCCCAGAACGGGTTCAAGGCCTATCATCTGTGCTGTCCATGCTGACAGGAACACCATGGCAAGGACATATACAAACTGCGTGACCTTGTCATTATAGAGTTTGAAAAACCAGCGTGTGACGCGCGGATATATGTACAGCACAGCGCCGCAGTATACCACCATCATGCCAAGCAGCTGAAGCAGCGAAAGGGAATCGAAGTAGCCGTCGCGGTGTATGTTGACTGTTATGGCAAGTGTGATCAGGGCGCCTATGACGGCGATGATTGTGCCCACAATGGCAATCAGCACGGCCGGACTTTTTGTGATTCCATAGCGCACGGCCACCGGGTAGCTCAGCAACGTGTGCGAGGCATACATTGAACCCAGCAGCATGGCTGTCTGCCAGTCTGTGTGCAGCATGTAGACGCTTGTCAGCACTCCGGCAACAAGCGGAACAAACAGTGTTAGAAGTCCGAAAAAGACGCCCCGCCGCAGATTGAGCCTGAGGTGGAACATGTCTATCTCCAGGCCGGCCAGAAACATAAGGTAAAGCAGTCCTACCTGTCCGAAGATGTTGAAGCTTGAGTCGCGGTCAAGTACTCCGAATCCGTAGGGGCCGATTATTATACCGGCCATGATCATTCCTATGATGTGCGGAATCTTGAGCTTGTTGAAAAGCAGGGGAGTGAGCAGAATGATGGCCAGGACGATGAAGAATATCTCCACCGGCTGTGTCACAAGGGGATGTGATAAGGCCAGCATTCCTCAGCGGGTTTATTTGCGGTGTTCAAGGATATAGCTTGCAATCTGTACGGCATTGAGGGCCGCGCCTTTGCGTATCTGGTCACTGACGCACCAGAAACTGATTCCGTTGTCGCAGGCCAGATCTTTGCGGAGACGTCCCACATAGACCGGATCGTGCCCGGCAAGATGCAGCGGCATGGGGTAGGTAAGAGTCGCCGGATCATCGACATACTCAACTCCGTCAGCCTCTATGAATGCGCGGCGCACGGTCTGCAGGTCAAGGTTGTCGGCTGTCTCAACCCATATGGCCTCGCTGTGTGCGCGCATCACGGGGACGCGTACGCAGGTGGCGCTCACTTCAAGATGCGGCGCATGCATTATCTTTTTGGTTTCGAGATGCATTTTCATCTCTTCCTTGGTGTAGCCGTTGTCCGTGAACACGTCTATATGCGGAATGACGTTGAAAGCCAACTGGTGTGCAAACTTCTCGACTGTGGGTTCTTTTCCGGCGGCAATGTCGGCATGCTGGCGTTCAAGTTCCTGCATGGCGGCTGCTCCGGCGCCTGACGCGGCCTGATAAGTAGACACGTGGACTCGGCGTATGGGCGAGAGGTCGTTTATGGGTTTCAGGGCCACAACCATCTGGATTGTTGTGCAGTTGGGGTTGGCTATTATATGGCGTGGTGCGTCAAAGGCGTCGGCGCCGTTGACCTCGGGAACAACCAACGGCACATCCCCGTCCATGCGGAAAGCGCTGCTGTTGTCTATCATCAGTGCGCCTCCGGCGGTTATGACGCCGGCATACTCGCGCGAGACAGATGCCCCGGCTGACACAAAGGCAAAGTCCGTGTCGGCAAAAAGGCTGTCATCGGGTCTGAGAAGCTCTATCTTGATTTCACGACCGTCGAAGACAAGGGTTTGCCCCGCAGAGCGTTGTGACCCGAAGAGGCGTACTTTTTCAATGGGAAACGGATATGTTTCCAGAACTTTTATCAGTTCATGTCCCACAGCGCCCGATGCGCCGACAATTGCAACATTCATTCTTTAAGGGGATGTTTAATAATAGATGTTAATGCCGGAGTGTCCGGATGTTGTCAATTATTCTCCTTTTTTCTTCCATCCGCGCGGACGTATCACCGGCCCTTGTGTGCGCGGCAGCTGGGGCTGACGTCCTGTGATCATTTTCAGCGCTTCCGGATTGCGGCGTTTTGCCAGCGGATTCTCGTTTTCCGGTCTGTCTGTCTCGGGCTTCTCCGGCTGACGTTCAAACGGCTTGCGCTCGCTGAACGGTTTGCGTTCGCCATAGGCCGGTCGTTCACTGAACGGTGTCCGGGTGTCTGATGGCGTTCTCCTTTCACCGAATGGTTTGCGTTCTCCTGCCGCCCTGTTCTCGCCAAACGGTTTGCGGTCTTTGAACGGTCGGCCTTCGCCAAACGGTTTTCTGTCTTTAAAAGGCTTGTGACCGTCGCTTTTTGCCGGTGTGGGTTTTTCTTTTTTGAGGCGTCCGCCGGCAGCGCGGAATTCGCGTTTGTTTCCTTCAAAAATAATATATTGGCGCAACTCACAGTCAAGTGAGCCGTTCATGAGGCTTACTTTTTCGCTGGGTGCAAGGCCGATCTTCTCAAAGTATTCTTCATGATAGCCTATTATCCAGGCCTGCCATCCGGGGAACACACGTTTGAGTTTTGTGCCTATCATCTGGTAAAGAGCGTCCATGTCAGGTGCCGATATACGTTCGCCATAGGGCGGATTGGTAACTATGACACCGGGAGGACATGGGGCCTGTTCCCATTGTGACAGGGCTTTTGTCTCAAGGTCGATGTATTTGGCAACGCCTGCGCTGCGGATGTTGCGGCGTGCAATCTCAACGGCTGTGGGCGATATGTCGGCTCCGATGATGGGGAATTCAACGGGACGTTCGTTGCTGTCGTCGTTATATAGGCGTTCAAACAGTTCGGCATCGAAATCCGGCCAGTGTTCAAAGGCGAAATTCTTGCGGTAGACTCCCGGGTTGATGTTGGCTGCAATCATTGCGGCTTCAATAAGGAATGTGCCTGAGCCGCACATGGGGTCTATGAACGGATATTGTCCGCGGTAGCCGCTCATGAGTATTATGCCGGCGGCAAGAACCTCGCTGATGGGTGCCTCGGTCTGTGAGACCCTGTAGCCGCGGTGATGCAGCGATTCTCCCGATGAATCAAGGCTGAGAGTCACTTCCCCTCCGTTTATGTGTACGTTTATGATGACATCGGCATCATTGAGGCGTACGCCGGGGCGTTTGTCACCGTAACGGTCGCGGAACCAGTCAACAATGGCATCTTTGACGCGGTATGTCACAAAGCGTGAGTGTCTGAATGTGTCGCTGTTTACAACGGTGTCTATTGAGAAGGTCTTGGCAAGAGTAAGGAATGAACCCCAGTCATATTCCTTGACGCGTTCATAGAGGGTGTCTGCGTCATCGGCCTTGAATGTATAGAATGGTTTGAGGATGCGCAGGGCGGTGCGGCAGCATAGATTTGCTTTGTAGAGTGTCTCAAGATTGCCGCTGAACGACACCATACGTCGTCCCGGTTCAACGTTTTCCGCTCCCAATGCGCGGAGTTCATCGGCCAGCACCGCTTCAAGACCTTTGAGTGTCTTGGCCACCATTTTAAAAGCATGTTCCATCATGTCAGGGTTTTTATGATGCAAAGTTAGCATTTTTCTTTGTATCATGAGGCATTGCCGCCGCATAATAATGCAACATTCTGTCAGATGTTTGGATATGCCTGTATCGGTCAGTTGTTTCCGGTGAATGGCTTCATGGTGGCGCAGTCAGCGGCGGATATGCCTTCTTTTTTAAGGACTTTGCGTATGGTGAGGGCAACTATCCGGCAGTCAGTCATGAAAGAGAGGTGGTCCACATACCATGTGTCAAGTTCAAATTTCTTCTGCCAGCTGATGGCATTGCGTCCGTGGCACTGTGCCCAGCCTGTTATTCCGGGCCGCACCTCATGACGCCGTGCCTGCGCGGGTGAATATAGCGGCAGATACTGCACAAGAAGCGGGCGCGGACCTATGAGAGACATGTCACCTCTCAGCACGTTCCATAGTTGCGGCAGTTCGTCAAGAGAGGTTGAGCGGATTATGCGGCCTATACGCGTAATGCGCATCTCATCAGGCAGCAGTTTGCCGTCAGGGCCGCATGCATCGGTCATTGTCTTGAACTTGACAAGCCTGAATATTCTGGCGTTCTTTCCGGGGCGTTTCTGGGTGAAGAACACTCCGGCTCCTTTGTTGGCAAAGTGAAGCCATGCGCAGACTACGATCATTACCGGCGATGTCAGGACAAGCGCCGTGATAGCGCCGCATATGTCAATGCCTCTTTTCAGATATCTGCCGTAAAAACCAGCCACGCCTATTTCTTTGAGGTCATTATGTGGAGTATCAGGGAGTCAGTCTGGGTCATGCCGTCACGGCCTATGGCGGTGAGGTTGGCGATTGTGCGGT
Source organism: Bacteroidales bacterium (assembly GCA_030536615.1). Classification (GTDB taxonomy): domain Bacteria; phylum Bacteroidota; class Bacteroidia; order Bacteroidales; family Muribaculaceae; genus CAG-873. The sequence goes on from JAUNPQ010000005.1 coordinate 48,728, forward strand.
CCACGTCCTCATCTATGATTCCCTCCAGAGAACTTGCACTCTGTCCTTCCATGGCCACCATGGCGGATATCACGGCTGTGCTCACGCCGCTTGATAGTTTGAGCGCGCAGCTGGGTTTGGCTCCGTCGCAGATCATGCCGGTGAGGTTGGCAACCATGTTTTTCACCGTTGCGGCGATCTGTTCATACCCTCCGCCCATCAGGTAGCATATTCCTGCCGATGAGCCTGTTGCCGCAACCACACATCCGCACAGGGCCGAGAGGCATCCCAGGTTCTGTTTGATGTATATCGCCGTCAGATGGCTCAGGGTCAGTGCCCGCACGGTGTGCTCTCGGTCAGCGAAGTTCTCTTCGGCATACACCACGACGGGCATTGTGGCTGCTATTCCCTGATTGCCGCTGCCGGAATTGCTCATGACGGCTACCGGCGCGCCGCCCATGCGGGCGTCGCAGGCCGCGGATGTGTAGCTCAGAATGCGTGAGAATGTACTGTCACCCATCACTTTGCGCTGACGCTCTGAGTGAAGTGTACGGCCCACGCTGTGCCCGTAATTGTCCATAAGCGCCCACTCGGCGGCGGCTTTGTTGAGATGACGTGTCTCGAGGATAAAGGCCAGCTCGTCAACATCGGTGGTGGTGGCAAATTCCCACACGGTGTGGAGATTCAGTTCGGGAACAGCATGGCTGTCTGTGCATTTTCCTGTTGCAGCGGCATTGTCGGCCATCACCTTTTTCCCGTCTGACTCGCAAAGCACGAAATTTGTATGGGTGCCTTTTATCACGGCCCGCGATGTGTGACCGGCGCCTTTGATACGGATATCTATGTAAAGTTTGTCAGGCGCGTCCTCCTCAAGATTTATGCTGATGATGTTACGGTCAATGAGCTGTTTGCCTTTTTCAACGGCCTCGCTGTCCACGTCGCGGAGCACCTCAAGACCCAGATCAGCCTTGCCGACAAGCGCTCCAAGAGCTATGGCTATGGGAAGACCTATCATCCCCGTGCCGGGAATGCCTACGCCCATTGCGTTTTTGACAATGTTGGCACTCAGGCGGCATTCAATGCTCTCAACCTCATCGGCAGGGCATTTCAGCAGTTCCATGGCCCGGGCTACGGCAAGTGACACTGCTACCGGCTCGGTACAGCCCATTGCGGGTACCACTTCGTGTTTGATGAGGCGCAATATGCGGCGTTTAAGATCTTCTTCAATCATGGATATCCTGGATTTAGAGGGTGTTTGATAATAGTTTAATAATAGGCGTTAGCACCTTTTTAGCTCCGGTTCATGGTTCGTGGCGCAGGCGGTAGTTGTTTCTGAGTGCCTCGAAGTCCTCCGGATTCTCCCTGAGGGCCTGATCATCGGCAAGAGGGTCGTAGCTCCACAGCAGCCGCGGCACACTGACGCGCTCAGCCACCGGGGTTCTGCGGTCATCCCTGAAAGAGATTGGTGGCAGTCCGAAGAATTTCGACACGGCATCAAGAGCCATCCTTGTTGCCCTGAGTTTTCCTTCCGAACTGTATCCTGCAATGTGCGGTGTGGCTATGGCGGTATATGCCATCAGTTCCGGATCAGGGTGTGGTTCGTTTTCCCAAGTGTCTATCACTGCCTGAAACACTTTTCCCTCTTTGATTGCCGCGGTCAGTGCCGGGGTGTCTACAATGGGACCGCGGGCGGCATTGATGATTATCGGGGAGCGACTGAGACTGTTGAAAAATGCATCATCGGCAAGATGATATGTGGCGTCAGGCCCGGTATGTATAAGTGGTGTGTGGAAAGTTATGACGTCACATGCGGCGGCGAGTTGGTCAAGCGTATGCCACCGGGTGCCTCCTTCGGCACGTTGCCGCGGTGGGTCACACAACATCACGTCCATACCCATTGACAACGCCCATTTCTCCACAATGCGTCCCACATTTCCAACCCCCACAATGCCAAGACGATATTGGCTGACAGGGCGATTGGCAAGTGAGGCAATGGAGGCCAGAACATATTGTGCCACTGCCGGGGCGTTGCATCCCGGGGCATTGGCTATGGTGATTCCATGACTGTAACACCAATCCATATCTATATGGTCAGTGCCTATTGTGGCGGTGGCTATGAATTTCACGGTTGAACCCTCGAGTAATTTTGCGTTGCAGCGTGTGCGTGTGCGCACTATGAGTGCGTCGGCATGTCTGACTGTATCGGGCGTTATACTTTCAGGATCAAGGTATTCCACTGTCCCGAAAGGCTCAAGAGCACCGTGTATGTATGGTATGTTCCGTTCTACTATGAAATGTAGCTGTTTGCTGGTCAGGGTATCAGACTCCATATGAGTAGTGTGGCGTATATAAGGAAGATTGTTGTTATGGGGATGTAACTTTTTGGGGATGCCTGAGCGGCGAACATCCGGCCCATGTAGAAAGAGGCGCACATGAACAGTACGGGCGCGTAGGCCGGCAGGTTTATGAAGTCAGCGCATAGAGCAATCAGTGTCACCAGTGCCAGCACTGACATTGTGCCGTTGTAGGCGCGCATGTGCGCGTTGTAGGCTATCATCCGTGGGAAATTCAGGCACCAGCCGGCAACAAGCACCGCGGCGCTTATCAGTACAGCTACCAGAAGCTGCAGGTTATCAATGAGATAAAATGTGCCGAACATGTTTCCGAAATCCGGAATATGGATGTCTGAGGTTGTTATAAGTCCGCTGCCGAGCATTATCCACCATGGGGTGATTGTTCCCAGGATTATAGCTATGAGCGTTTTGATGGAGAAGATGCGCATCTGCATGGAGCCTATGATGAACACCGGCACATAGACCGCATAGCAGTATTGGGTCATCGTCATGGCTGACAGCAGGAAAAATATCAGAAATATCCGTTTGCGCCTGCCAGGATTCTGATATGTGGAATAAAGCAGCAATATGCACACAATCAGGGTCAGACACAGTGGGGTGCCTGTATAGAACTGAACCAGTAGCCATGGTGTGGACATGGACATCGCCAGAAAAAGCGAAGCGTCAAGCAGAGTCATGGTGCGCAGCAGATTATAACTGCGGTTGAGGACAACCATCAGCGCTGCAAGTCCGAGAGTGGCGCCTATGTTCACCCACATGGCTGTGTGCGGATTGGGAATCCATAGGTTGGCCGATGGCAGAACAAGGCCCCGGTCTCCGGCAAGATATTCCACGGGGATATTGGTATATGCCGTCATGGCAACACACACCAGGGCAAGTGCCATTATGAGCACCAGCCATCGCGAATGCATGAACCGTGTTATCTGTACAGCTCTCACCTGATTTTAGAATTTGTTTTTAAACAACTTCTTGCTGTTAGGGTGATGCAAAGTTAGTAAATCCGCAATTATTCTGCAATATCCGTGCGGAACCACGCGCCATTGAAGTGTATGGCGCACACGCCTTCATAGGCTTTACGGCGTGCCTGTGCAAGTGTGGACCCTTTCCCGACAACGGTGCATACGCGTCCCGATGACGTCACAAGTTCTCCGGCGCCATTGCGGATCATGCCGCCTGCAAGGAGTTTTACTCCGTCAGGCAGTAGGTCTATTGATATTTTCCTGCCGGTAACGGCATGGTCGGGGTATCCCTCGGAAGCCACTACAACTCCCACTGCTTTACCGGAATCATATTCCGGTAAAATCTCTCGGCAACGCCCCTGTGCTGTTTTCAGAAAAGCGTCAAGGATGTCTGATTTTGTCAGGGCCAATACGGGAGCTGTCTCGGGATCGCCCATACGCACGTTGTATTCAAGGACATATGGCTCGCCGTCAACATTGATAAGTCCCAGATATATTATGCCCCGGTATTCAATTCCTTCTTCTCTCAAACCGCGCAGCGTGGGTTCTATTATTTTGTCACGGACTTTTTGCATGAATGCCTGGTCTGCAAAATCCACGGGACAGACGGCACCCATTCCGCCGGTGTTCGGACCGGTGTTGCGGTCATGGGCACGTTTGTAATCGGCTGCCACCGGAAAGATGCGGTAGTCCGTGCCGTCGGTCATGACAAAGACTGAACATTCCGGGCCGTTCATGAACTTCTCAATGACAACGCGTTCAGAGGATTTGCCGAATGCGCCGTTGAGCATTTCATGCAGCATGAGCCGTGCGTCAGCCGCGGTGGAGGCTATGAGGGTGCCTTTGCCTGCGGCAAGTCCGTCGGCTTTCAGGACAATGGGGAGTTCCGTTGCTTCGGGTATTGCACACTCCGGATTCTCTCCTTTTGAAACAACGGTGAACGGTGCGGTGGGAATGGCGTGGCGCGTCATGAAGTCTTTTGCAAAGACTTTGCTGCCCTCCAGACGTGCACCGGCACGCCCCGGCCCAAAGACGTGTGTGTGTGGCGAGATGGCTTTTACTGCGTCTGCAACACCGAGCACAAGCGGAAGCTCAGGCCCTGAAACAAGCAAGTCCACGCTGTGTGAGGCACAGAATACGCCTACGGCCTCGGGGTTCGATATGTCAAGAGCTGTGTTTTGTCCATATGCCGCCGTTCCGGCATTGCCGGGAGCGGTATAAAGCTTTTTCAGCAGAGGACTCTCATGAAATTTTTCGGCAAGCGCGCACTCTCGGCTGCCATTGCCGAGCAGCAGAACGGTCAGCGCATTTTCTCCGGCAGAAGTCGTGTGTTCTCCGGCGCTGTCAGTCTGTGTCTTCAAGGATAGAGTAATCTATGAATTTCACAAGAGGAATAGCCGGACGGATGTGCTCGGCCAGAATCTCCGGCCATTGCGGATCGGCAAATGTGGCAGGTGTTATGGGGCAGAATTTGCCAATGTCATTGAGCCGCAGATATTCAATCATCGGGTGGTCTTTGGCATACCCTTTGGGTGCGGTCTTCAGTGCGCGCCCTCCCCATTGTCGGCCATATAGTCTCAGCAACTCAGGGTTGTTGACAATCTCAAGGAATTCCTCGGCGTTGTCTGAGATGGCACGTCTGAGTTTGCGGAGCACATCGCGTTCAGGATTCCATATGCCTCCCCACACACCGGTATCGGTGGTCGGAAAACCGGCTTCAAGATAGATGCCCGTATGCTGACCGCGAAGTGCCGGATTGCCTATCGATGAACTGATGTGGGTCTTGAATGGCGTTTTGTCATTGCTGAACCGGATGTCGCGATATATGCGGTATGTATTCTGCGAGGCTTCGGTGTGACGCACTTCCGGCCACTCCTCTGAAATAAGCGCCGTTATGGCATTAACTCCGGCTATCCATTCTGCGCGGATTTCCTGATATTGACTTTTGTGTCCGGCAAACCATGGACGGTTGTTGTTGGCGTGCAAAGCTTCAAAAAAGCTGAAGAGACGGCTCAGGTTACTGTTTGCATTCATTTTATATCCTCCCATTCAACGTCTACGATCTGTTGCTCGGTGATTGTCTTGGTGGTTTTGTTGTTTGTGCCGGCCGTTGATTCGCTATTACTTACCGTGGCTGTGATTTCCTCAAATTCAACATATTCACCTACGTTGGCATCAATTTTTTTGCGTTTTGTCTTTGGTTTCTGATTCTCTTTTTTCTTTTTCCCGGAGTTGCCGGCTGTTGACTGTGTGCCACCGCCAAAAATGTTGTTGAACATTTCACGCTGCTGCCGGCGCACGCGGTTCACAGCCATACCTACCCGTATGAGCGGGATGATGATGAAGAATACAATGAAACCAAGTAATAATAGTCCCAGAAATGACATGATTCTTGAATTTTAGAACATAAGATTTTTGTCTGCGCCGGTAAAGGTCGGCAGAGTCCGGTTCTAAATTTTGCGGCGGGAGAGAACCGAAAGAAGAAAATACAGGATTATTGTCCAGGCCAGTCCTGCAAGGCCGTACATTATGACAAAGGCGATGGCTGTCAGAATGATGACATAACGGCGGAAGTTCTCTGTAAGGTCGAAATTCTTGAATTTCAGCGAGAACATCCTGAATCGTCCCACCATGGCCAGTGATGTCAATACGGTGAGTGCCGCCAATATGATTGTACCGGGATAGGCATAGTTCTCAACCCATCCCACAAGGCCGATTATGAATATGGCGGCTGATGGAATCGGCAAGCCTCTGAATGAATTCTCACCACTGTCCATCACGTTGAATCGGGCAAGCCTCAATGCACCGAAAACGGGAACCAGCAGCGCCGCATAGGCAAGCCAGGGCATTGTTCCGTTGTAGGTTGTCTCATAATGCTGCATCACGTTGAACATCATGAATGCCGGTGCCACCCCGAAGCTTACCAGATCGGCAAGTGAATCAAGCTCCGCGCCGATTTTGCTGTATGCTTTCAGCAGCCGGGCTGCCGCACCGTCCATAAAGTCAAAAATGGCTGCCGCGCCTATGAATATGCATGCCCATTGCCAACCGTGCAGGGCGCCTATCTGGTCATATGCCCGGAAGGTCATCAGGCAGGCTATGCATCCTGAGATCAGGTTGCAGCAGGTTATGCTGTTCGGGATTGAGTTCTTTAGTGTGTTGAGTGCACTCATTGTTAAACGTCCTCTAATAATTGCGGATGCCGTTATGGCCCCGTTTACGTTTTTTGAGTATATATCAGTTTGTGTCTTGCCCGTGGCCCTCCGGGTGAAGAAGACCTACCTGAGTCATGCCGCCAATTGTCTTGTCGCCGATATTCACATATATATCAGTGCCAAGTGGCAGATATAGGTCTATGCGCGAGCCGAATTTGATGAATCCCATATGGTCTTCTATGCGCGCTTCCACTCCGGGATGAGCATATGTCACTATGCGTCGGGCCATTGCGCCGGCTACCTGACGCATGAGTACGTTCTGGCTGCTGGGAGTGCGTATCACAACCGTTGAGCGTTCATTCTCAGCGCTTGATTTAGGCAGGTATGCTGCCAGAAAGCGACCTTTGTGGTGTTTGGCATAGACAACCTCTCCGTCAACAGGAAACCAGTTGGCATGCACATTGAGGATGCTCATAAACACGGACAGCTGTATGCAGCGACAGTGGAGATATTCATCCTCAAACACTTCCTCAAGGGCAACCACGCGTCCGTCGGCACTTGACACCACGGCGTTTTTCGTGTCACCGCCAAATGTGCGACGCGGAGACCGGAAGAAATTCACCACAAGAAGGTAGAAAACGCCCCATATGGCCGTCATCACTATTGCCAGTGCAAGCGGCGCGTAAAACCACAGGGGCACGCAGATGCCAAGCACCACAATCAGCAGTACTATCAGTATGTTTGTCCCTTCATGATGTATTTTTACGCGCATTTCAGGCAATATTTTTTACTTGTATAACCGGAACAAGTTCTGTTGTTGCCGCCTAAACGGCAGGTTCTAATATGCAAATTTACAAAAAAATATTCTAATGTGGCGTTTTTCCACATGAAAAATTGGAGCACCACGCCGGAATATGCATAAAAACGCTTTAGCTATACTGGGATTCTTAGAGGGCGCACATTTGTACAACCCTCTTAATAAGATATTTCTGCCGGTTTTGGAAAGGCGTTTCTGATTCATGATTCCGGGAGGGGCATATGCCGGGTGAATATCACCACACGGAGCTGAGCTGATCCATTGACTCCATAAGGTCTTTGAAGACAAAGATGGTGTAGAGGAGTCCGAGGATAGCAAAGGGCACTGCCCATGACAGCCAGCGGTTGCCCACACCGGCGGAATGCTCCGCAAGATCATACTGGCCGTTGTTATAGCGTGTCTTGGCCACGGAATAGAAGACAATCGCAAGGATGCCGAACACGCCAGCGCCAATTATGGTGAGGATCACAGCCCAGGCAATGTGTGTGCGTGGTGGCTCGGGCAGATATCCATCGTTGTATGCACCGGTGTCCTCTGTTTCATCGGCTATGGATGTCTCGTCGGGAGTGCGCTGTAATGCTGTGTCGGTGTCATCGGCAATCTCGGGCTCGGGTTCTCCATTGAAAAGCCATTGTATGCCGGGGGCTTCTGAGGCGGGAACCCATTCGTCGAGGCCGTCATACCACACAAGTGTGTCAGGGGTTAGGTCAAGTTCTTTCAGCTTTTCTCCGTCAACAGGGCCTAACTGCTCTTTGTTGATATATACGTAATATTCTCTCTGCATGTATCTGTGATTGGTGTGATTGTGAGGATGGAAATATGACGCACCGGCATCATGTTCTGACGGGTTGTTCTTTACCCGTGTCTGATTGCCGGTGCGTTATTGTTGTGTTGTCTGCTTTAGAAGAATTTTATTTCCTCGCCCATGATGTCTGAGAGCAGGTTGTTGGCCAGACGGCTTGCCCCGATACGGAACCAGTCGTTGCTGAGCCATTCCTGACCAAGCACTTCCTTGACAATGGTGTAGTATTTGACAGCATCATCGGTTGTTGATACGCCGCCGGCACATTTGAAGCCAACCTTATGGCCGGTTTTCTCGTGATATTCCTTTATGCACTGGCACATCACGTAAGCGGCCTCAAGAGAAGCACCGGGATATTCCTTGCCGGTGGAGGTTTTCAGGAAGTCCGCACCGCTGTGAAGTGAAAGGATGGATGCATTGCGGATGTTCTCGGCTGTCTTGAGCGCGCCGCTCTCCAGAATGACTTTCATGCGGGCGTCGCGGCAGGAGTGTTTCTGCTCGCTGATCTCGTCACACACTTCCTCATAGTCACCGTAAAGGAAGTTGCCCAGATTGAGCACAATGTCAATCTCGTCAGCTCCGCCTTCAACGGCAAGGGCTGTCTCGGCAATCTTGACTTCCTGGAAACTCTGTGACGAGGGGAAGCAGCCGCTCACGCAGCATACGTCCACTGAGCTGACCTCAAGGACGGTACGGACAACGGGCGCGAAGTTGGGATATACGCAGATCGCTGCTACGTTGGCCATTTCGGGATGCTCTTCTTCAAAAGCGTTGACGCGCTCCGTGAAGCGTGCCACAGAAGCAGGTGAGTCGGTGCTTTTGAGTGTGGTGAGATCCACGCAGTTGAAAAGGAATTTATAGATGTCCTTGGTGTGGTTCTCGGCAGCGTGCTCAGCCAGTATTTTCTCAACGGCTGCTTTCACTTCGGCATCATCGGTAGTAACTTTCGAGGCCGCGATAAGATCATGATATTTGTCGCTCATAATATGGATTTTTTATGTTAGTGTTTAAATTATAGTCTTAATAATACTTTTCATGGACATGGGGAATGTCATACATCAGCTATAACGTCCGGACGCCGTTGTTGTTTTGTTGAAGACGCGGATTGTGGCTGTGCCGGGTGGCATCGCGCTGCGTTTTCTTTTGCAGGTTGCGGCTGAATGCTTCCGTGAGGTCTATGCCGCACTGGTTGGCTATGGCCGTGGTGACCCACAGCAGGTCGGCAAGCTCATCGGCCAGATCGGCTGATTCTTCTTCGCCGGGTTTGAAGCTTTGCTCGCCATAGCGTCGCGCCATTATGCGCGCCACTTCTCCGGTTTCTTCGGCAAGAATAGCCATGTTGGTCATGGGGTCGAAGTACCGTACACCCACCGTGCGTATCCATGTGTCAACAGTTTCCTGCATCTTGCGCACGGTGATTTCCGGTATGCCGGGGGCGGACGTTAAGTTGTTGTCTGTCATTGTCAAGCAAATGTACGCAATTAAAAGTTAATTCGCAAATAAAAATCTGCTGTTTTCAGCGGAGGATGACTTTTACGGAGTGCTGTCCGCATTTCACCACGTATACTCCGGCAGAGGGCGCATGGAGTGTCACGGAGGTTCCGGTGGCGCGGTCAATGCATATTCCGGCTGTGTTGTAAAGCTCGGCGGTGCTTTCAATGTCTGTGATGTGAACGGCAAGCCCGTCGGTTGTGACGGTGAATGCCTCACCATCGGCTATGACATTGTCCACTGATGCATTCTCTGCCGAATATACGAACTGTATGGTCGGAGAGTAATCAGTGCTCACCATGCCTTCCTGAGTCTTGAAATCAGCCCGGGCGCGGGCATAATATGATTTGCCGTCTGCCAGCGGTGTGGTTCTCAGTTTTATCTCTGAGCCTTTTTTGCTGTCGGTGAATGTTGAGGTGGAGATCTCCTCTGTTATGTAGGATGTGCGCGGCGGGAACTTGTCTGTTGCCGACACTTCGACGCGTATGCGTGTGGCACCGGTGATTGGCTTGACAGAGATTGATCTGTCGGCGTAGAGGATTCCA
>JAUNPQ010000006.1 GCA_030536615.1 Bacteroidales bacterium
TTGTGACTTAAAAATCAATCATATGAGCGAAATGAATGTGCTGCCTGCGGGCTATGTGCTGCGTGGACCTGAACTGACCTATAGGATAATCTCCGTGCTGGGCCGCGGCGGCTTCGGCATCACCTATCTGGCCGAGGCCACCGTACGTGTGGGCAATGTGTCAATGCGCGGACGTTTCGCCATCAAGGAGCATTTCATGAGCGGTGAGTGCGAGCGTGAGGGTGAGTCAATGCGCGTGGTGTGCTCCAACCCCGTGCGTGAACGCGTGCAGAATTCGCTCAAGGATTTCATCTCCGAGGCCCGGCGCCTGCACAAAGTGGGCGTGGATCACCCCAACATTGTCAGGGTCAATGAGGTGTTTGAGGCCAACGGCACGGCCTACTATGTGATGGAGTGTCTGGAGGGAGAGCCGCTGAGCGCCTATGTGAAACGGCGCGGGCCACTGGCGGAGAGTGAGATGCTCGCCATCATGCGTCCTGTTGTCGACGCCGTGCGCTACCTGCACTCTGCGCGCATGACCCATCTTGACATCAAGCCGGAAAACATCATGCTGACGCACGACGAGAATGACGCCCTGCGGCCCGTGCTGATTGACTTCGGTCTGGCCAAACACTATGACAAGGACGGCCGCCCCACATCAACCATCAACATCCTCGGCTGCTCCGACGGCTATGCCCCTATGGAGCAGTACGCCGGCATCACCACATTCTCTCCGGCGGCCGACTGCTACGCTCTGGGCGCCACCATGTGGTTCTGCCTCACCGGCAAGACTCCTGCAAAATCGACCGCGTTGCGCGACGGTCAGCTCGCCGCCACCATCGCAGGCCGTGCATCGGACGAGATCCTCTCCATGATTGATTCCGCCTGCCGTGTCAACCAGTATGACCGCACTTTCCCCGGAGCCACCGGTGGCGCGGACGCTGAATCCAGGAAGCAGCTACCCCGCCTCAAAGAGAAGCCATTGGCAACCTCTTCCACATCGACAAAGCTTGTTGACAAACCCCGCCGTCGCTTTCCCGTGCGCATTGTCGCCGTCTGCGCGGTTGCCATCGCTTTGATTGTCGCTGCCATCCTTGCCCTCCGCAGCTGCGACTCCGCACCCACGGTGGCCGAACAAATGCCGCAGATGGATAACCCGATGCCGCATTTTTCCACTTCGCCCATCGACATGGCGCTATGTGCCGAAGGTCCCGACGGCTACGTCTACATCACCGCCGACCAGTGGAAAGAGCTTTCCAAATCGCAGAAATCCTCCTTCAAGCCCCGCGGCGTCTACCTTGCCGCCGGCAACTTCCTCGTCGAGCTCCGCGACAAAGAGAACGGTAAAGGGATGGACTGGGATGCGGCAATGAAATACAATCTCCCCTCCAAAGAGCAAGGGCGGATATTCTGTGATAATAATACTGCATTGAATAATGCCCTGCGTGCCTTTGGCGGAACAGAGATGGATGAGTGGTATTGGACCAAAACGGAATATGGTTCTTCCGGCGCGTGGACCGTTTATATGAATCATGGTAACGTCTACAGCTTCAGCAAGACAAATACATTCAGGGTTCGCGCAGTCGCTCCCGTGCCGTGATCCTCGGCGAGGTAGACCCTTTTACACTTCAACCCTTTTGCGGATTAGTGTAAAATCGAAGTTGTTAAAAGCGAGAAGTATTATTTGATTGATCTTTCAATAATTTGGAGTTTGGCTTGCGACGGTTCTTCGTAGGCGTTGCAGGCCGCAAGGTAATTTTTCAGTTCGGTGAAGTCTGTACCATAGAGGTTGTCACTGAACTGATGTAGTTTGGTCATTACGTTGATATACGCCATAGGGTCTTTGTGCCGGGTGAGTTTGCGCAATGCCAGAATATAATCCTCACGGAACACGGTCGGCACGATTATTCTTGACTGGTCGGCACGGACAAATTCGGCATTCATCATCACACGGGCAATACGACCGTTGCCATCGTTGAAGGGATGCACCTCGCTAATCATAAACATCATGAAAATTGCACGCGCAAACGGATCGGTCAGAGCCGAATAGTATTTGAAGCCTTGTGAAAGTGTGCCTTTTACCAATTGGTAGTCTACGAATTCAGTCTGACCTGCACGGTTATTTCTAATTTTGAAAACACCGGGATTCATGTGCGGTCGTCCTTCCAGCAATATTGTATGGCGATGGCTTAGAATTGCGAACAGTTCTTCAGGAGATGTGGGAACACGCATCATCTCGGCACGGTTGGAAAGTATCTTGAATGTGCCGAGAATATCGTGTGAGTCTTCATCGCGCCTCGGCATGGGTATTCCGGAGTCAACGATTTCCTTCGCTTCCTCAATGTCAAACTCTGTACCTTCTATATAGTTGGAGAAATAGCTCTCAAAGAAAGAAAACAACCGGAACGAGTCCTCATCGGTATTGCGGTTATTTCGTATTACAAAATAACGGTCTTTTATCGTATCAAATAAAATTTCAAATAGTTCAACCCGGTTCGCGTCAAACGGATTGCCGGCTGCACGGGCTTTTGCCGAATCTGTGGACAATACTTTGGCATCGTGGGTTGACAGCAATGCGGATATGATGTTGTTTATTTTGGAAAATTCATCGGCCATATCTAACTCGTTGGCAACTTCTCGCAACTCATCGCGGTACTGGTTCAGCCGTTCCTCACCTCCTGTCAGCAATAGTTGTTCCAGCTTGCTTTCAATTACTGCGATAGGCATAACTCTTGATGCATCTCCTGATTTTCGGGACAACTGCATATTTTCAAGCATATAACGGTGTTCTCCTGATATGTGGATACCCATAAGTGGAATGTCATTTGCCGTAGCTTTCGGTCCTTTGACAAAATTGAGTATGATGCCCGGCAAGTCGGTGACACGCCGGGTCGTGGAGTTTGTCAGGAAGAAGTCGCCGGTAGAAGTCGGGCGCATCTCCTTTGCACTGCGATGACTGATCAAGGCGTTTGGATAACGGTATGCCAATATCTCAATAAGGTTCCGCCGTACTATATTTTCAGGGCTGTCAATCAAGTTGGTCGTGTATATACGGGGAGCCAGCTTGCGCAACTTTCCGTCTTTCTCCATTTTAGAAAGCACACGGGAAACATTCGGGTCAGACGAACCGAATATAATCTCTTTTTGGGTGTCAACTTTAACTGCCATACAAAAAATCACGATTAAGAGAATACAAAGGTACAATTTTTTGCGATTATAGCCCCGTGTTTTACAAAAAACTGCGATTAAAGAGAATTCAAATTGAGAGTTGAGAATTATTCCAGAAATATACAATGGCAGATGACCGCTGCCCCGTTGTTTGACTCAAGCCGGGATTGGAATTGTAAAATTTAAAAGCAGAACGTCATCAACGACGTTCTGCTCTCCATTTCTCTTATGCTCTAAATACTTTTTATCTCTGATTGATTGGTTCTGATATTGATTGGTTATCAGTTTTTTCGTTTAGGATAGATTCCTTTATATCTTGTCGTGCCTCTGCACGTGATTTATCTATGTAAGTGATAATGATTGGTTTGATTTACGATGCAAAGATAAGACGCGAATATTACAAATCGATTACAGTGTTAACACAATTAAATTACGGTATAAAATTTAACCTCGTTAACTTAATGCAATGGCACTGTTTAACTATTTTCGCCGTTAATATTGGGGAGGGTTAACTCTTTCGCCAATTTCATCTGTTTGATATCTTCTAAGGATTGTCTAAAAATTAGTTCGGAGTAATGTTGTTAGGGATAAAAGTTGGGACAAAGCTTAACACTTTCTGAATATTATAGACATCGAAATTTTGGTTTGTGTCTATTTTGTTGTAATTTTGCCGAGCACACCATATATGGTTCCCTCCTTATTAAAGAGTTTAGCCACATATAATATATTATACATTGAAGAATCTTGTTTGTATGCAATATCTCGGCTTGGGCCAGTTTTTTTTGACATTACGGCTATTATTTTAAGAATTTATAATAAGTTTAAATCATTTCTATATGAAATACTACGCTATAATTGGCCATCGTAAAGTAGGACCGTCAACTCCGGGAGAACTCGCGATTCATGGTATAACCAATGACACTTATGTATGGTGCGAGGGTATGCCGTCATGGCAAAGGGCTGTCAATGTGGAGGATTTTAGAGGGCTATGCATTTCCACTGGGTCGCAATACACTTTTCCGTCCTCGCCCGCTATAGCTTATAGTAAAAAAAACGCCCACAAACGAAAGCATAAAAAAATTATTGTTATAGTTTCCCTTATAGTGCTGATTTTGGGTGGTACTTCGATTGGCGGTTATTTTATTATTGATAATATTCAAGAAAATATAAAGAAAGAACAAGATTTACAACGAGGTAAGCCAATTTATGATCAAGCCATGATTGACTATAATGCGGCTGTTATAGCATTAAATGAATATATTGATAAGAATATTTTGAAAATGCAAAATAGTAACTATACCTGGGAATATAAATGCCGATACGAAGATGAGGAGAACAGGGATAGGCAAGAATTATTGAAAAGGATAGAAAAGCCTAAAAAAGACGCAGAGTATTATTATAAAATCGGCGATAAGGGCGCCTTGATTGAAGCTGGAGAAAAATTAAGACGAGAACGTTCTCTTTGGGAAGATAATGCGTCAAGAGAATGATAAAATTTATGTGAATTCTAAGAATAATGTTTCTCTAACTGTATTCTCAGCGATAACTCCACTTGGGTAGGGTGAAAGTTATCTGGAAACCGGCATCGGGACGATTACTGGCTTTGACGGAGCCGCCAAAGGCGTTGATGGTGTTGTAGACAATAGCAAGGCCAAGTCCGGTGCCTCCGGTTTTGCGTGAGCGGCCCACGTCCACGCGGTAGAAGCGGTCAAAGATATGCTCAAGCGCTTCATCGGGAACGCCAATGCCATCGTCATAGAAGCAGAAGCGGTAGAATCCGGAGCCTGTTTCGCCAAGATATTCAAGGGTGCAGGTGGTGCCGCAGGAATAGTTGGCGGAATTCTTTGCCAGGTTCATGAGCATGGCTGTCAGCAGGTTGGAGTTGGCCCGTACATTTACTTCAAGAGGCAGATCAAAGGTGAACTCTATGTGCCCCAGAGCGCCTGACTCGCGTATGTCATAGGCAAATGTGTAGACCAGATCGTGGTAGTTTATGCGCTCGGTGGAGATAAGTTGCGCGCCTTCCTCGAGGCGTGTTATGGCTGAGACGTCGGCAATGAGATCCACAAGGCGGTTGGCGTGGTCACGCGCTTTGGTGATGAAGTGGTTACGTGTCTCCTCGTCAATGTCTGGCATTCCTACAAGAGTGTCAAGGTATCCTTTGATGACGCCTATCGGGGTTTTGAGTTCGTGGTTGATGTTGTTGGTGAGCTGGCGTTTCTGGAGCGACTTGTCCTCAATGGCGTGCATTGCCACTGAATGCTCCTTCTTGAGCTGTTTCATGGCATGCTGGCGTTCATTGTGGAGGGTAACGATCTGCCGGGCAATGTCTCCAAGCTCATCGTGGGGAAAATCAACGCCGGGGGTGTAGTCGGGGTCTGTGGCTGATCTTTTGGCAAAGTCGCGGAGGATGTCTATGTTGCGGCTGAAGTAACGCGAGGAGAAGTATGTCACTATTGTGAGCACAATCGCGACGATGAACATCACCGTCCACACTTCGTTGCGGTCACCGGCAAGATAATTGTTGAGAAGTTTGTCATCGGGGAGTGCCGACACAACCATGCATGACCCGTCAGTGGATGCTGACGCATTGCAGAAAAACCGGCGTCCGCCAATGGTTATGATCTCGGCGTCAGGAGTTATTGACTTGGCTTCCAGACGGCGCCGGTCATCGCGGGTGAGCGATATGGGGCGGCCGGCGGCATCAATAACCTCCCAGTCATGGTTGTATATTGTGACAAGGATGTCGCTGAAAAGGGGGTGCTGCCGATAGTATTGCTCTATGAAATCAAGGAAATCGGCAAGTAATGAGGGGTTGGCACGGTCAATCTGTGAGACGACACGTCCGTTGACAAGGTTGAGCTGGCCGTTCACGATCTCACGACGGAAATCGCGCTCGCGGATTATCTGCCATGAAGCCATGCAGACCATCACGAGCCACAATGTGAGGACCATAGGCGCGAAAAGGCGCCACCTGTAACTAATTGGTTTCTTTAAAACCATATCCGAAGCCTTGACGGGTAACTATGCAGTTTCCATATTCGCCAAGTTTTTTGCGGAGGCGTGTGATGTTTGTGTCTATGGTGCGGTTTGAGATCACCACATCGCCGCCCCAGACCTTGTCAATTATCTCCTCGCGTGAATAGATGCGTCCGCGGTGAGTCAGGAAGAACAGCAGCAGGTCATATTCCGTGCGGGTGAGCTGTATGGGTTCGTTGTCGAGGCTGCATGTCTTTTTGTTGCGGTCAATGCGGAGGGTGCCATAGGTGATGTCTTCTTCAAAAATGGCTGTGTTGACGGGCTGCTCCTGTTTAAGCCGCTGTGAGAGTGACGCACGGCGCAGAACGGCGCGGACGCGGGCTTTGACTTCAGGGATATTGAAGGGTTTGGTTACATAGTCATCAGCGCCGATGTTCAGACCCATCACCTTGTCATCCTCGCCCACAAGGGCTGAGCAGAATATGATTGGCTTGGCTTCGATAGCCGGCATGTTCTTGACACGGGCGGCAAAGTCAAATCCGCTCAGGCGGTCCATCATTATGTCAACAATGAAGAGGTCGTAGGGGGTGAGGTCCATGGCCAGGGCGTTTTCGGCGCTCAGGGCGATGTCCACGTCATAGCCCTCTTTGCGGAGGTTGAAACGGAGTATCTCGCAAAGGGCTTCTTCGTTGTCAATTACAAGTATTTTGGTTTTCATTGCAAGAGTATTAAGGGATGTTATGCCTCCATAGCCGGAGTCATGACCCGATGCTTTTTTGTTAAATCAATTTGGTTTTCAACATGTAAAAGTACAATAATTTTTATAAACATGGTCTTTGGAAAAGATAAAATCGGCCCGGCGTTGAGTTAAAAAATATTAAAGTTATATAAATGCCCCCTGTACTTTACTATATGATATATGCCTATTTTCTATGATAAGCGGGCGATATGGAATTATTTGCAAGGATAATGGCGGGGTGTGGAACAATTTGTGAGCGATTGGCGCTTCGGTTCTGATGAATGTATAGTGTCAGGATTGCCGGGCCAATGAGTTCGTCGGGAAAGTTCCCCATGTCTTAATAAAAGCCGTAAATATGTAGTGCTATTGAAAAAAAGTATTAACTTTGCCGCGTGTTAAGGCATCCTGATTGTGATGTCTGTCTTTAATGCTGAACCTTATATAATCAACCAGTCAGAATATATCCATGACAGAAAAAACGAACGTGAAAGTCCTCGACCGGGTGGTCGTGCGATTCTCAGGTGATTCCGGCGATGGCATGCAGCTTGCCGGTAACATTTTCACCAATGTATCGGCCGGGGTGGGCAACCAGGTGTCCACTTTCCCGGATTATCCGGCTGAAATACGTGCTCCGCAGGGATCCCTCAGCGGTGTCTCCGGTTTTCAGGTGAGTATAGGCAAGGGCGTCTATACTCCCGGCGACCAGTGCGATGTGCTTGTGGCCATGAATCCGGCGGCACTGAAACAGAACATCCGTTTTCTGAAACCGGGCGGAGTGATAATAGTTGATATAGACTCATTCACGGCGCAGGATCTCAAGAAAGCACAATACATCACAGAGGATGCGTTTACTGAACTCGGCATAACAAGTCAGGTTCTGCAGGTGCCCGTGACATCATTGACAAAGGCTGCGCTTGCTGATTCAGGCATGGACAACAAGTCGATGCTGAAATGCCGCAACATCTTCACTCTTGGACTGGTCTGCTGGCTCTTTGACCGTCCGCTGCCGGCGGCAGAGAATTTCATACGCAACAAATTCGCCAAAAAACCGGCGATTGCCGATGCAAATGTGAAAGTCATCAACGCCGGTTTTGACTATGGCCATAACATACATGCCGGAGTGTCGACCGTGCGCATAGAGACCGAGGATCCCCGCCCCGGAATATACACGGATATTAACGGCAACACCGCCACGGCATGGGGTCTTGTGATGGCCTCGGAAAAATGCGGGCGTCCGCTGTTCCTCGGCTCATATCCCATCACACCCGCAACAGACATACTCCATGAACTGGCCAAGCGCAAAGATCTGGGAGTCAAGGCGTGTCAGATGGAGGATGAGATTGCCGGCGTTTGCTCGGCGATAGGTGCATCATTTGCCGGCAATCTGGCTGTGACATCGACTTCAGGACCCGGTCTGGCATTGAAGAGCGAGGGTATAGGCCTTGCCGTTATTGCCGAGTTGCCGCTTGTGGTGATTGATGTGCAGCGAGGCGGACCGTCAACGGGTCTGCCCACCAAAACAGAGCAGACTGACCTTATGCAGGCCCTTTACGGACGCAACGGCGAGAGTCCTGTTGCTGTCGTGGCTCCGGCCAGTCCCACTGACTGTTTCAAGATGGCTTTCGAGGCATGCCGTATAGCTGTTGAGCACATGACACCGGTGATACTGCTCAGCGATGCATTCATCGGCAACGGCTCAAGTGCATGGCGCATTCCCGATGATGATGAATATCCCGAAATCCGGCCCAACTATGTTCCGGAGAATCTGCGTGAGAGCGGATGGAAGCCCTATGAGCGCGATGCCGAGACACTTGTGCGCTACTGGGCTGTCCCCGGAACAGAGGGCTTGCAGCACCGGCTTGGCGGTCTGGAGAAAGACACCCGTACGGGCGCTATAAGCACAGATCCGGCCAACCATGAGAAAATGGTTCTGTTGCGCAGAGAGAAAATAGCACGGATAGCCTATGACATTCCTGAGCTTGAAGTGAACGGAGACGTCGGCGCAGATACACTTATTGTGGGCTGGGGGGGCACCTACGGACATCTGCTTACGGCATGCAACGAACTGAATGCTGCCGGCACACCGGTGGCACATGCACAGTTCCGCTACATAAACCCACTGCCCGCAAACACGGGCGATGTTCTGCGCCGTTACAAACGTGTGATAGTGGCAGAGCTCAACACCGGTATGTTCGCCGACTATCTCCAGGCCAAATACCCCGAAGTGGAGATACTGCGCATAAACAAGATCCAGGGCCAGCCCTTCCTTGTAAAAGAAGTTATGGACGGAGTCCTCAAATACATAAAATAAGCCAAAGCCATGCAAGAGACAAAGAATACATACACTGCCGCCGACTATAAGAGCGAGCAATCGGTACGCTGGTGCCCGGGCTGTGGTGACCATGCCATACTCAACACCCTTCACAAGGCCATGGCCGCCGTGGGAGTGCCGCCACACAAAACAGCGGTGATCTCAGGCATAGGATGCTCATCGCGCCTGCCTTATTATATGAATACATACGGATTCCACACCATACACGGACGCGCCGCCGCCATAGCCACAGGCTTCAAAGTGGCCAATCCGGAGATGACAGTGTGGCAGATCAGCGGGGACGGTGACGGCCTTGCCATCGGTGGCAATCATTTCATCCATGCCGTGCGCCGCAATGTGGACATAAACATGGTGCTGTTCAATAACAAGATATATGGTCTGACCAAAGGACAGTACTCTCCCACATCCGCCCGTGGATTTGTGTCAAAGTCATCACCCTACGGCACAACGGAGGATCCCTTTATTCCTGCCGAGCTTGTGTTCGGTGCCCGCGGTAACTTCTTTGCCCGTTCAATAGACGTTGAACTGGCTACGTCTGTGGAAGTTCTCACCGCGGCCGCGCTTCACAAAGGGACCTCGGTTGTTGAGATCCTTCAGAACTGTGTGATTTTCAACAACGGCATACATAATCCCATCACAGACCGTTCAGTGCGCGCCGACAAGACCATCCATCTGCGACATGGCGAAAAAATGCTTTTTGGCGCCGACATGAACCGTGGTCTTGTGCAGGACGGATTCCTGCTGAAAGCCGTGACACTTGGTCAGGATGGATATACCATTGATGATGTGCTTGTTCATGACGCCCATACTCCTACAAATTTCCTGCACCAGCAGCTTGCAATGATGGACGGCGAGACCCTGCCGTTGGCAGTGGGCGTGATCCGCGACGTGCAGTCACCCACATATGAGGCCGGAGTGAGCGAGCAGGTTGCAGCTGTGAAAGCGCGTAAAGGCTTTGACCGTCTGCGCGACATGATACTTGCCGGGGAGACCTGGGAAGTCAAATGACCGCTCAGGCACATAGGTCAGCGTCACTTGACATACTGAGGGTATTGGCATGTGCGATGGTTGTGGCCATGCACTCGCCGATGCCCTCGGCTTATGCCGATGGCACATTTCTTGTGGCCTTGAGCTATCTGACCGCTCCGTGCATAGGACTGTTCTTTATGGTGAGCGGGGCGTTGCTTCTGCCGGTGAAGGGAGAGATGTCGGCGTTTCTGCGGCGCAGATTCGGCCGCATCCTTGTTCCGGTGCTGTTGTGGACGCTCCTATATGTGTGCCTGAAACTATGGTTTTCGGAGGATGAAATTGACATTGCGAGAGCGTTGCTATCTGTGCCGTTCTCGCCACAAGGCAACGGAGTGCTCTGGTTCATGTACGCATTGACGGGACTTTACCTGATTGCGCCGGTAATAAGCCCGTGGCTGGAACGTTGCCGGGAGCATGACATCAGACTCGTCCTTCTCCTCTGGGGAGTGACACTTTTGTGGCCCTTGCTTGAGAACTGGGTGGACATACGTCAGGATTGCACCGGAATGTTGTACTATTTCGGCGGCTACGGCGGCTATTTCCTATTGGGCTATTACATGCGCCGTTGGCCGGCGGCTCTGTCCGGAAAACTTCTATGGCCGTTGTGTGCTGTTGCATTGTGTGCTCCCTTTGTTTACAAGGTCTGCGGCATTGAGTGTGATTTTTACCGCGTGTTCTGGAATCTGTCTGTGTTTGTGGCGGTGATGGCCGCGGGTATATTCAAGGGAATAACAGCATTATGCCGCCTGACGCATGTGAGAGAGTCTGCGTTGGCGGCACAATTGTCAAAATGTACGTTCGGCATATACCTATGCCATATATTTGTTATGCGCTATGTGCTGTGGAAACTGCCGTTTATAGCCGGTATGGAGAGTTATGTGTTGCAGACCGTGACTGTTTTTGCGTTGACTTTTACCCTTTCATGGGCGTTGACGTGGGCCATGTCGTGGTTGCCGTTCTCATCGTGGATCATCGGCTGTCACAATGCATGCCAGAAGTCCTGACCGGTCACATATACAAATTCAGTCATCGTAACGTAGGAAACGGCCGCTGAGATCAGTCTTGAACTCCACTCCGTCAGTGAGGCCGAAAGTGTAGCCGTTCCTGTCCTTGTCAACAGAGACAATTTTCTGCCCTTTGTGGTTGGCATTGACATAGCGACGTGTGAGTTCCGGGACAAGCTTCTCTGGAATAGCTTTTGATGCGCCTACCTCAATCTCTTTCCAGTTGCCTTTGCTGTCAAACTCCACTTCTGTGCCATCAGTGAGGATAACCTCATAGTCAGTACCGCCAAAGGTCTTTTTGTCAATCTTGATGAGGTTGATCTTTGCTTTGAATGTGTTTGAGATAAAAGACTGTGCGGCCGCCGGAATATCGGCAGGATTGCGGCTGTAGGTGTCGCGCGCTGAGGCGACAGTGGCAAAACTCAGCATAAGGACGAGGGCAATTATGAATTTCTGCATAAAAGTGGATATAAGAATGTGTATAAATCAATGGAACAACGTTCAGACGAATGTTGTTGTATATTATAACCGAGGAATGCCTATAAAAGTTCTTTGTTGTGCCGATGATACTGTACAAAAACATAAGTATTGTTCCAAAACGGAAATAATGTGGAATAAATTACCGCATTTTGGCATTTTTAACCATAAAATGCGTGTCGCAAAAGGGAAATAATGTCTAATTTTGCATTCGCTGAAATGGAATCCTGAATATTATAGTGACGAGATGTAATTGCCCGGAGTAAAACGTTTCCTTTAGGGAAGGGATGCCGATGGCGGCAGGCAGCCCGCAGGTTTCAGCGATGTTTGGCAACATGCTGTTTCATTTGTGACAGAACGGTGTAACGGCTATTAGACATAAAATAACGTAACAATATATTAAAGACATGAATTTCACAGGACAAATCATGAGAGCATTTTTGCTCGGTGTCGTGACTGTCGGTGCGGGGGCATTTGTGACCTCGTGCTCCGGCAGTGAGGAGAATTCCCAGCAGCAACAAGTTCCCAAAATCAAGGTTGAGACCATAGAGGCCACCACCAGTGAGCTCAGCAATTCTTTTCCTGCAATAGTGAAAGGTAAGAGTGATGTTGAAATCCGTCCGCAGGTGTCGGGATTCATCACTAAAGTGTGTGTTGACGAAGGACAGCGGGTGCGCAAAGGCCAGACATTGTTCCTGATTGATCAGGTCCAGTTTCAGGCGGCTGTTTCACAAGCCCGCGAGCAGGTGAATTCAGCTCAGGCCGCGGTGAACACCGCCACCAGTCATGAGCGCAACCAGCGCATGCTTTTTGATAAAGGAATAATCAGCCAGACACAGTGGCAGAATGCCGCCGACCAGCTTGCACAGGCCAAGGCCTCGCTCGCAGCGGCACGCGCCGCCCTTACAAGCGCGCAGAAAAATCTGTCATATACGGTAGTGACCTCTCCTGCCGACGGTGTTGTGGGTGCGATACCCAACCGTGAGGGTTCACTCGCTTCCCCGTCATCGGTACAGCCGCTGACCACAGTGAGTGACATCGATCAGGTATATGCCTATTTCTCACTCAACGAGAAAGATCTGCTTGACTTGACCGATGCCGGCGCAAAGACACTCGATGAGGCATTGGCCTCGATGCCCGATGTGCAACTGCGCCTTGCCAACGGTACAGTCTATCCGCTCACCGGTCGTGTTGCAACCGTAAGCGGTGTCATTGACAACGCCACCGGGTCTGCAAGCGTGCGTGCGCTTTTTGACAACACCAACGGCATGCTGCGCTCAGGCTCCACCGGTGCGGTGATCATCCCTGTGTCCACTCCCAATGCCATTGTCATTCCCCAGAAAGCCACTTTCGAGCAACAGGAGAAACGGTTTGTCTATACCGTCAATGACAGCAATATGACTGTTGCAACCCCCATAGAGGTACTTGACATAAATGACGGTCAGACCTTTGTTGTCACCAACGGACTCAAACCCGGTGACCGCATTGTTGTGGAAGGTGTAGGCAACAGCGTGCGTGACGGCATGCCCATAGAGCCAGTCGATGCCAAGAGCGCTGCCGGCGCCCAACCGGCCCAGACCGCTCCGGCCGCAAAATGAAGATAGACGCAAAGCCTATATTCAGTCACATAAAGCTTATATATAGAAAACCAACAATATCTTAACAGATGAAGTTAGATAGATTTATCAATCGGCCGGTGATGTCAACAGTCATCTCGATATTCATCGTGCTGCTGGGTCTGATCGGGCTTGTGTCACTGCCGGTGACACAATATCCCGATATAGCTCCTCCTACCATATCGGTAACCACCACCTACACGGGTGCCAATGCGCAGGCCGTGCTCAATTCAGTCATCGCCCCGCTTGAGGAAAGTATCAATGGCGCGGAAGGCATGACCTATATGGAGTCAACGGCCACCAACAACGGCTCGGCCACCATCACAGTGTACTTTGAGCAGGGATTTGACCCCAATATGGCTGCCGTGGACGTGCAGAACCGTGTTGCAAAAGCAACAAACCTGCTGCCTTCAGAGGTGACACAGGTGGGTGTGCTGACACAGAAACGTCAGTCATCCATGCTGTTGTCCGTGTCGTTGTATTCGCCGGATGGCACCTATGACGGACAGTTCCTGGACAACTATATGAAAATTAACGTCATCCCCGCCTTGCAGCGTGTCTCAGGTGTGGGAGATGTGATGTCATTCGGCGCTGACTACTCCATGCGTATATGGCTGCGTCCGGAAGTGATGGCACAGTATAACCTTATGCCCGGTGACATTTCCGCGGCTCTGGCAGAGCAGAACATAGAAGCAGCTCCGGGTTCATTCGGTGAACAAGGCAACCAGTCATTCCAGTATACACTGAAATATAAGGGACGTCTGACCACTGTCAAGGAATTCGAGGACATTGTTGTCCGTGCCAACAGCAATGGTGAGGTTTTGCGTCTGGGTGATGTGGCCGATGTTGAGCTTGGTCGTGTGCAGTACGGATTTGCCAATACTCTCAACGGAAAGCCCTCAACTGCGGCAATCGTTTTCCAGACCGCCGGCTCCAATGCCACACAGATCATCAACGACTGTCTGAAAGTCATTGATGACATGCGTGCAGATCTGCCGAAAGGAATGGATTTTGCCATTCCGATGAACAACAATGACTTCCTTGATGCATCAATCCATGAGGTTATCAAGACCCTGCTTGAGGCATTCATACTTGTGTTCTTTGTGGTATACGTGTTCCTGCAGGATTTCCGGAGCACCCTCATCCCGGCCATTGCCATCCCGGTTGCGTTGGTGGGAACATTCTTCTTCATGAATCTGATAGGGTTCTCCATAAACCTTATCACTCTCTCAGCCCTTGTGCTTGCCATCGCCATTGTGGTGGATGACGCGATAGTGGTGGTTGAGGCCGTGCATGCCAAACTCGATGCCGGATACAAGAGCGCACGCCGCGCCTCAATTGATGCCATGGACGAGATTGCCGGTGCGCTGATATCGATCACCTTGGTCATGATGCTTGTGTTCATCCCTGTGTCATTCATGCCGGGTACATCGGGAGTGTTCTATCGTCAGTTCGGTCTGACAATGGCCATTGCCATCGGACTTTCCGCCTTGAACGCGCTGACACTTTCGCCAACATTGTGCGCGGTGTTCCTGCGTGGTTCCGATGACAAGAAAAAGAAACTCAAACAGCGTCTGGGTGAAGCATACGGCGAGGCCTACAAGACAATGGGCAAACGCTATGGCCGTTCACTGAAACTCAATCTGCCGCCGTTAGTGACAGGTCTGTTCCTGGTTGCCACCATCACATTCATGGTATTGGGATGGTATAATGACGGAAATACCGTGCATCTTGTCATTGGTATCTTATGCGCGGTAATAACTGTAATGGGCCTTTTCAGCGAACGCTTCCACAAAGGATTCGAGAAAGGATTCGGACGTCTGCTTAAACTTTACAATAAATTCACAGGATTCTTTGTGCGCCATAAAGTAACATCCTTCGCCATCGTGATAGCCTCGGTGGGTGTTCTTGTATGGCTTATGGGGCGTACACCTACCGCACTTGTGCCCACTGAGGACACCGGAGTGCTCTTTGCAATGGTTGACATGCCCCCGGGCACATCGCAGGAGCGCACGGCAGAGGTGTGTGACAAACTTGATGCCGGATTGCTTAAAATTCCCGGAGTCCGTTATACTATGAAGATAATCGGCTACAGTTTTATCGCCGGTCAGGGTCCCACATACGCTACATTCATCGTGAAGCTTGATCCCTGGGAAGAACGTTCCGAAGCTGAGAGCGTGGACAATGTGATAAAACAGGTGTATGGTCTTGCTGCCGCTATTCCGGATGGACGTATCGTGTCATTCGCTCCTCCGATGATATCCGGCTATTCTGTGACAAACGGTTTTGAACTCAAGATGCAGGACAAGACCGGCGGTGATATCAACAATTTCTTCGCCGTTGTACAGGGTTTCCTGGCTGAACTCAACAAAGCGCCGGAAATCCAGATGGCATACACCACGTTCAATCCCACTTTCCCGCAGTATCAGGTGGATATTGATGCAGCCAAAGCCAAACAGGCCGGTATCTCTCCCCAGACAATACTTTCAACGCTGCAGGGATACTATGGCGGTATGTATGTCAGCAACTTCAACCGTTTCGGAAAAATATACCGCGTCATGATGCAGGCAAATCCCGAGGCACGTGTCAGCCCGGAGACCCTCAACAACATCAAAGTACGTAACGGGTCTGAAATGGCGCCGATAACCAACTTTGTGACATTGAAGCGTGTATACGGTCCTGACCTTATGAACCGATTCAACATGTTTACCTCAATATCCGTATCCGGTCAGCCTGCTGCCGGCTATTCATCCGGTGAAGCTCTTGCAGCCATAGACCGCATAGCCGCCCAGACACTCCCGGCAGGATACGGTTATGAATACTCAGGTATGACTCGTGAGGAATCCGGTTCATCAGGCAGCACCACAGCTGTTATTTTCGGCTTGTGCCTGTTGTTCGTATATCTGCTTCTATCCGCACAATATGAAAGTTATGTGCTTCCGTTTGCTGTGATACTGTCCATACCGTTCGGACTGATGGGTACATTTATCTTTGCGGATATAGACGGAATATCCAACAACGTTTATCTGCAGATCGCGCTCATCATGCTTATAGGTCTTCTGGCCAAGAACGCCATTCTGATTGTGGAATTCGCGCTTGACCGCCGCCGTACCGGAATGTCAGTGGTCAACTCGGCCATTGCCGGAGCAAGTGCCCGTCTGCGTCCTATCCTTATGACCTCTCTGGCGCTGATCATAGGTCTGTTGCCCATGATGTTCGCTCACGGCGTAGGCGCCAACGGTAACCGTGCGCTGGGTGCCGGTTCTATTGGAGGTATGCTTATAGGTATGGTGCTTCAGGTTCTGATTGTTCCGGCCATGTTCGTGACCTTCCAGTATCTCAATGAAAAGATCTCACCCATAAAGTTCAATGATGAGGAAGCCGGCGGAACCATCGGCAAGGAACTGCAGCAGTTCGCTTCTGATGCCGAGGAGGAACAGACTCCTCAGAAGTGATTTCCGCAGAAACAAAATGTTGAAAAATAATATAACGACAATGAAACTCAGACAGACAATATATGCCGCTATGGCCGGTGCTGTGATGCTGATGGCAACAGCCTCCTGCGGCATATACAAAAAATATGAGACACCCCGCAACACAGCTCTGACAGCAGCGTATGCTGAAGCACGCGCAGACTCGTCGACATATGACAAGGGCGCTTTCGGAAATCTTTTGTGGGAGGATGTGTTCAAGGATCCGGTCCTGGCTGACATGATCAACCGTGCATTGGCCAACAATACATCTCTTCAGGATGCCCGGCTGAATGTAGGCATTGCCCAGGCGCAGCTCAAAGGCGCGCGTCTGGCCTATCTGCCCTCGCTGAGCATCGCTCCCAACGGCACTGGTTCAGGAACAACACTGGCAGGCACAAGCTGGCAGTGGGCCTATCAGCTTCCGGCGACACTCAGCTGGGAAGTGGATATCTTCGGTAAGCTCCTCAACAGCAAACGCGGCGCTGCTGTGGCTGTTGAGCGCAGCGAGGACTATGCCCAGGCTGTGCGCTCGCAGGTTGTTGCAGCCGTTGCAAACTGCTACTACTCAATGGCCGCAGTTGAGTCACAGCTGAAACTGAGCCGCAGCACCGCCATGCTCTGGGAGAAGAGCGTGCAGACAATGCGTGACCTGAAAGACGGTGGCCGTCTCACCGAGGCAGCCGTGGTGCAGAGCGATGCAAATTATCGTTCCGTGCTTGCACAGATCAATACTCTTGAGGTGACCCGCCATCAGCTTGACAACTCCATGTCGCTGCTGATGAATGTGATGCCTCAGCACTGGGAAGTGGCCGCCGATGCAACTCTGGAGATCCCTGACATATTTATGCAGGGTGTCCCGATGCAGTATCTGGCCATGCGCCCCGATGTCAATGCTGCCGAGCGCGATATGGCATCTGCCTACTACGCCACAAATTCGGCACGTGCCGCTTTCTATCCCGGCCTGACCATAACAGCCAACGGAGGCTTCACCAATCAGCTCGGAACAATGATAAAGAATCCCGGCGAGTGGTTCTACAACATAGCCGGGTCACTCGTTGCCCCGATATTCTCACGCGGACAGAACATAGCACGCCTTGAGGCTGCCCGTCTCAACCAGAAGATAGCGCTCAACGCGTTTGAACGGACTGTGCTGAATGCGGCTGCCGAGGTCAGCAATGCCTTGACCGTGTATGAGAAAGCCGGCGAGAGAATGTCGCATCTTGACGTGCAGGTGGCTGATCTTGAGAAATCCGTTGAATACACCAATGATCTGCTTGTATATGCCGACGGCACCTATCTTGAGGTGCTGACAGCTCAGCAGAGCCTCCTCTCCGCCCAGATGAACCGCATAAACTGTGCCCTTGACCGTTCACAGGCCATTGTGAACCTGTATCAGGCCACCGGAGGCGGTCGCTGACCCAAATGAATCTAACCGAACCTAAAACAGAATTGCCATGATAAGTAAATCAGCACATGTGGATCCGTCGGCAAAAATAGCCGACAATGTGACAGTCCATGCATTCGCCTATATAGATGCGGATGTGGAGATAGGCGAGGGCTGCGAGATAATGCCCTACGCATCAGTGATACGCGGCACCCGCATGGGACGCAACAACAAAGTGTATCAGGGTGCTGTGGTGGGTGCCGATCCGCAGGATTTCCGGTGGAAAGGCGAGCGCACCTTCTGCTATATAGGTGACAACAATGTTATCCGTGAGCAAGTCATTATAAATCGTGGCATAACCTCTGAAGGCGGCACACGGATAGGTGACAAGTGTTTCATAATGGCTGAGACACATATAGGGCATGACAGCGTTATTGCCGGCCGCAGTGTGCTTGGCAACGGCGTTAAGATTGCCGGCTCTGTGACCATTGACGAATGTTCTATTCTTTCAAACGCGGTTATAGTCAATGAAGGAGTGAACGTGGGCGAATGGGTGTTCATAAAAGGTGGCACACGTGTCTCAAACAATGTTCCTCCATTTGTCATCATGGCTCATAACCCCATTGTCTATTACGGTGTGAACGCAGTGCTCATGGCCAAGAAAAAGAACTTCACCGAAAGTGAGATTGACGATGCCGCCAAAGCTTATCGTCACATCTATCAGACACAGACATCACTTTTCAATGCGCTGAAGCGCATTGAAGCTGACATTGAACCCGGACGCATCCGCGAATCTATTGTCAAGTTCCTGAATGACAATAATCTTCGTATTGCAGGTGTGCCCTATTACGATGAGGAGTGATGCAAACAGCCTCTTAAGTAAAAGCCGGTCTCAGAGTTGTCTGGGCCGGCTTTTGCTTTTCAGTTTATCGAAACTGAAAGTCTCATTCCCCTGTAAGATAAAGGATCAGTCGGCTCAGAGCCTGTTGGCAGGCGGGACAGAATGAGTCGATGTCATTGGTCCGCATGCGGCATTGGTCCGCAGGACGGAAAATGCCATGTGACGAATAACCACCGCCTTCATAGAGTCCAACCGGATAGAGTGGCACTGATTCAGGATTGGCGGGAGTGGGAACCGGTGTTCCCTCCTTGATCAGATTTTCCCATTTGCCATTGAAATCCACGCGAGTGGTGATATTAGGCTCCCAAGGTTCTATGTCAAGGGGGTAGGTGTCAGTGAACACATCGTTGTCATAGAAATACTCATCGGCCAGGCCTCCGAAACTATGTCCGAATTCATGTACTACCACCGGCAGGAAATAGGGATTTCCGGTATTGGTGAGGGTGTAGCTGTTGAAAATGCCTCCGCCGCCATAGACAGGTGTGTTGGCCAGAATGACTATGTGTTGATAGGGCGTCCCCGCAAGGGCATCATGGACCTTGAAGAGCGATGAAGTTGTCAGATAGCGGTCTGACAGGAAAGTGGAGAAATGGGAGCCGAAAGCAGTGTCTCGCCACAGATTCTTTGCCGGTTGGGACACATCACTGTCTGTCGACGGGACGTCAACCGTGAAGAAATCAAACCGTTCGGCATAAGTGGTGAACGGCTCATGGCAGAGAATAGCATCAACCGTGCGCTGCGCATAGATGTGAAAAGAGTCCATCTCACATTCACGGAATCCCTCCGGGAGTATGGCCACAGGAATTTTTGTGCCGGTGAATGAGCCGGTGTGTACAGGAACACATTTGTATGGCGAATGAGCAAGTTCCCTCACCAGTATGTCCTGAGGGCTATAAGGCATTGTGTGTTCGGCGATGGTCTGATGGTGGCTGTTGTTGACTTTCAGCGAGATTATGGCTGAGCGTCTGGGCCGGGGCATTATGACCGGGCACTGGTATGCGCGGGCCACGGAGTCTCTCAGTTCAAGCCATTCACAATACAGTGATGAGAGTCCGCTTGTGTATATTGTGTCACCTGAAAGGGAATCAGTGACAGTGACATGTATATTCCCGGCCAGAGGATAGCGGTCAAGGCCGGCACGTGGTCCTGACCATCCGCTGAAAGTGCCAGTGCCGGATGTTGCTATTGAGGGCGATGCCGGAGTGCCGGCAAGAATATAGTCAACGCGCAGGGTGCTGTCGGCAAAAAGGCTGTCGAAAGGAGCGGATGAGCCACGGAGCGTGATGTTTAGGCTCAGGGCGATGGCTGACAGCAGCACGGAGCGACGCAAGATTTTTCTTAGGATGGCTGATATATTCATTCTGTTTTTTCAGGTATAATGGGAATTGGTGACTGGCGTTCAAATACGGTCTTGAATGAAACAATGGTTTCAGTGCGGGCCATTCTAAGATTCTGTAGGTCCTGAAGAATCTGCAACAGATGCATGTTGTTGCGGGCCAACAGTTTCACCAGAATGTCATATTTGCCGCTTGTGTAGTAGCATTCAATGATTTCAGGAAAGTCACGCAGGCATTCAACCATTCTGGCATGTGATGACGGATCGCGGAGTATAAGTCCTATGAACGCGCAAGTCTCATACCCAAGGGCGCCGGGGCTGACCACGCATTGTGAACGGATGATGACACCGTTTGCGGTGAGACGCTGAATGCGCTGATGGACCGCCGCTCCTGACACCCCGCATTCGCGCGAGATTTCCAGATAAGGCATGCGGGCATTTTCCGTGAGCATCTTTAAAATGGACAGATCAAGAGAATCCAGTTGTTGTTTCGGCATAGATATTTGATGATTGGTTTAAAACGGTAAGGAATTTTTACACAGGTTTAAAAGAAAAGGGAGAGATATGGATGCGAAATTAACAAAAAAAATCCATAGAATTGGATATGTTTGTAAAAAATATTTCATTTTTATGCCTTGCAAAAAAAATTGATGTGGGGACTTGCAAATATCATATAAATACTGCTATCTTTGCGTCACCAAACATAACACTTCCGCCGCCGTGGTGTCACAGCCGGGCTTGCGGGAAAAAGAACAAGATGATATATGGTATTTAATTTTAGATTGGTATCTGACGAAGTCGATAACTTCAAGCGTGAAATCCAGATTGATTCAGAAGCTACGTTTCTGGATCTGAGGGACGCTATCTGTGAGTCAGTGGGATATGACAAAAACGAGATGAGCTCCTTTTTTCTTTGTGACAAAGGCTGGGAGAAGGAAAAGGAGATAACGCTTGAGGACATGGGAACGGACAGTGACGAGGATGCTTATATAATGGAGGAATGTATCCTGTCAGATTATATTGATGACGAGGGACAGCGCCTCATGTTCACGTTCGATTACATAAATGACCGCTCATTCTTCCTTGAGATGAAAGAGATGATCACGGGCCGCGAGCTACGTGATCCCCTCTGCACATTGGCACTCGGCGCGGCTCCCAAGCAGTTTGTTGAGCCTGAGAACATATTTGAGAAGGCAAAGCCTGCAAAAGGCAAGCAGGCAACTCTGGATGATTTTGATGACCCGCTGTATGAGGAGGAAGGCTACAATCCTGATGAGTTTGATGAGGAGGGCTTCTCCGAGTTGACTTTCGACGATTGAGGTAAGCCAACAGTTACAGCGACAGGACTATATTGGCCGGCGGTCAGGCATTGTGCTCTGACTGCCGGCCTTTGCTGTGTTTCTGAGGCATCTGATGAGAACAAAGTGTGATGTGACGTGTTGAATATATACGTTCAACTGTCTGCCAATCCAAGGCTTTGTTTATGACGCCTGATAAAGAAAATACATCATCCAGTTCATCAGGAAACACCCCGCAGATAGGCGATTCCCTGTCATCGAAGTATGAGAAGAAAGCTCAGGCACCTTCTCAGGGACAGCCGTCGGCTTTCCGCAAGGCTCTTCTGTGGGGTCCGGGTGTGCTTGCCGGACTGCTGTCATCGCTGCGGTCACGGATAGGCGAGCAAGGGTTTATCTTTGTGATAGCGGTAGCCATCGGAGTGGTTACCGGCATATGTTCGGCGTTGCTGAAACTTATGATCGGAACTATGGCTGACGTGATGACCGGTGACTGGCGTGCGCCGTTCCTGCCGTGGATTCTGCTTGCCATTCCGGTGGCCGGCATAGTGCTGACAGGCCTTTATCAGCGATATATTCTGAAAATGCCTATAGATCACGGTGTGAGGCGTATAACACAGTCATTACAGGAGGGTGTATACAAACTTCCGTCAAAGCTTATGTATGCATGGATGGTTGCGTCAACTTTCACTCTGGGATTCGGCGGTTCGGCGGGTTCGGAAGGCCCGATAGCCTCAACCGGAGGCGCTGTGGGCAGCAATGTGGCGCGATGGGCCGGACTTCCGCCTCCGGCTGTGCGCGTTCTCATAGGCTGCGGTTGCGGGGCCGGTATAGCGGGTATCTTCAAAGCGCCGATAGGCGGCGTGCTTTTTACTCTGGAGGTGTTGAGGATGGAGATGAACACACTGACAGTGATGGCACTTATATCGTCATGTCTTGTGTCGGCTATGACGGCATATGTACTGTCCGGTTTTACTGTTGATCTTTCCTATCTGCAACCGGCACCATTTCATCCCTCCATGCTGTTATGGATTGTGGCATTGGGTGTTGTATGCGGACTTTATTCGGTGTATTATTCGCACATCATGAAAACCATGCAGACCGTCTATGGGCGCATCCGCCGTCCGCTGACACGCAATCTTGTCAGCGGAGGGATTCTGTCCCTGTTGCTGTTCGGATTCCCATGCATGTATGGTGAAGGTTATGGCGTCATGACTGATCTTTTAAACGGAGATACGTCTGTGGTGGCACGTGGAAGCCTGCTGATGTCTCTGTCAAAGGAATGGTGGATGCCGCTTGTGGTGGCATCGGCGATTGTCGCTGTGAAAGCTTTTGCATGTTCGGCTACAAACTGTGGCGGGGGTGTTGCCGGTGATTTTGCTCCGACTCTTTTTGCCGGATGCCTGTTGGGATTTGTCTTTTCCACGTTTATGAATCAGGTGTGTGGAACAGATATCCCCGTGTCCGGTTTCGCCTTTATGGGAATGGCCGGTGTGATGGCGGGAGTGTGCCGTGCTCCGTTCATGGCCATCTTCCTGTGTGTTGAGATGTGCAATGGATTTGTGATGCTTTTGCCGATATTGATCACCGCTGCTGTGGCCTTCGGGGTGGTGCGTATATTTGAGCCGGCGGCTCCCTACAGAACGCATTGACACAATGATATACCAAAAGCAGCATGTCACTGATGGAGTGGGGAACATGCTGCTTTTGACTAAAAATCAGTTTATTACTGTGCTCTATTTTTTGTGTGGATTATGCTTGCGACCGTGGTATTTGGCAAGGTTCATGGATATTTTGCGCTCAGCACCCTTGAGTTTCAGAAGCTGGCGTGGGGTGAGAACGTCGGCAAACTGGTCATAGTAGCGCAGTTCAATCTCCGCCTCTTTCTTTTTTTGTTCAAAGAGAGCGCGTGCCACAGTTGAGCATTCCAGATCCGATGCCTGCGCGTCGGCATAGGTTTTACGCTCAAGCTCACGCATTTCAGTGCCGAGTGCAAACAACTCGTCATCCATCTTGTCATACACGTCAAAGAACTTCTGCTCCTGCTCTTTTTTGAGGTCAAGTTCTTTGATGAACATGCGGTGTTTGTAATTTCGTATCTCCGCCAGTCCCTGTTGCACCTGTTCTTCGGAAAGTTTGGGCTGACGTTGCGCGGATGCTGTAATAGCAGCGGCAAGGATAGCTATGATTATAAGTGCTCTGCGTGTCATTGTCTATGCTTTTATTGAGGGAGAACCGGTGCATCAGGGCCTATGGAGTCTGCATCTGCCCCTGTATCTTCAAGATTCAGAAGACTGTCCCCAAGATTTTCAATGTCAATGCTGTCATTGAGCATGCTGTCATATATATCCCATTCCGATATGTCATCTATGACATAGTCTTCCACAAATCGTTCATTGGAGACAGCGGTGGCAAGGGTGGGATTGTTCTCTATGCTGAGGGAATCGTCGGTTCCGGTCATCAGTGTGAACATCTTGAGCATACACCATACTCCGGCAAACATGGCCGCCATATATACAAACGGTCTGACTGTCTGCCACAGGGAACGCCGTGACGGTGCCGCCGGCTTCTCCAGTTCGGGGCGCGGAGGCAATTGGGCCATCATGCGCCCGGCAAAATCCTCGAAGTAACCCTCCGGAACGGTGAAACCGTCCTGTCGGTTGATCTTTTCGAGTATGTTGTCAGTCTTTTCTTTCATCAGAGCGGAGTTGTTTTTGAAGTCGTTTCTGTGTTTTTGACTTGGACTGTCGGTTTTGGTTTAATGCCGGATGTGAATTTTTTTCAGTGAATGGGATGTTATTGGTGGTTAATGACGTATTTCTCGATTTTTTTAACGGCAAGATGGTATGAGGCTTTCAGCGCACCGACTGAGGTGCCGAGTATCTCGGAGATCTCCTCATATTTCATCTCGTCAAAGTATTTCATATTGAACACAAGCCGCTGTTTTTCCGGAAGTGTGAGCACGGCCTTGCGCAGAAGTTCCTGTGTGTGGTCTCCGTCAAAGTAGGTGTCGGCCTCGACCATGTTGGCAAGTGCCGATTCCTGATCGTCAAGGCTCATGGCATAGCGTTTGCGCTCACGCGCCAGAAAGGTGAGACTTTCATTGACGGCTATTTTGTAGAGCCATGTCCCAAGACGTGCGTCCCCACGGAAATATTCCAGATTCTGCCATGCTTTCATAAATGTGTTCTGGAGCAAGTCATTGGCGTCATCATGGTTTTGGACCATGCGGCGAATCTGGTGATAGAGAGGCTGGGAGTAGAGGCGGATCACCTCGCCGAAAGCATTGCGACACTCCGACGGCTGCTGGAGGCGTCGGATGAGATCTGTTTCATCGTGTCTGGTCTCGGCTGACATTTATGTCGTGTCCTGTTTTATAATATAATGTATTTTGGCCTTATTTTATTGTGTTCCCTGGACGTGAAATGTGATTCGTGACTGCGCAGACGCCCGGAGGAAAGCACGGACATTTGCAAATGTACGACAAAATTGGCAGAATAGCCGCTCTTGATAGATGTTTTAACATGTTTTTTTATTAATTTTGCCACCCGTTATGTATATGAAGAATTTCACTGCGATATTGCTTGTGGCTGTCTGTGGGGTCACGGCCCGTCCCATGGATGCTGACAGTGCCGAATATGTGACTGAACTCCATGATGTGGAGGTGGTGGGCCTCAAGCAGATGCCTGATGATAATCTACAGCTCTCAACAGTGGTGGAGGGCAAGGCTATTGATGAATACCGTGTGCTGACAGTGCGTGATATGAGCGAGATAACTCCTAATTTCTATGTTCCGGCCTATGGCTCGCGCATGACATCATCCATCTATGTGCGCGGACTCGGGGCGCGTATTGATCAGCCGGTGGTGGGACTCAATGTTGACAATGTGCCCTATCTGAACAAGGATAGTTATGACTTTGATCTTGTGGACATAAAAAGGGTGGAGGTTCTCCGCGGCACACGTGCCGTGCTGAACGGACGCAATTCAATGGCCGGTCAAGTGAATATATACACATTGTCGCCATGGGATTTTCAGGGCTTCCGGCTGAAAGCGGAGTTCGGAAGAGCCAACAGCGCCAATGCCGCTGCCTCATGGTATGGACGCCTGAGTGGCAATCTGGCTACCTCCGTTATGGGAAACATAGCCATTACCGACGGTTTTTACAAAAATACGGCAAACCCCGGTGATCGCGACTGCGGCCGTGAGCACCAGGGGACATTCCGCTGGAAACTCTCGTGGCATCCGGTCTCGCGGTGGTCATTGTCAAACGTAGCGAATGTAAGCGGATATAAGCAGAACGGCTATCCGTATGAGCACCTTGCCACAGGCAAGATAGCATACAACGATACAACATTCTATCGCCGTTTCGGCTTCTCAGACGGTCTCACTGTCAGCTATACAGGCAAAAGGATGATCGCCACGTCTGTGACATCTGTACAGTATATCGATGACAACATGACTCTTGATCAGGATTTCCGCCCGGAAAGCATATTCACGCTCACTCAGAAAAGGCACGAATGGGCGTTGACTCAGGATATTTTTGCAAAAGGCGTCCGCGATAGATATGAATGGCTGATCGGTGTTTTCGGCTTCTACAAACCCACGGATATGAAAGCTCCAGTGACATTTGGCGATGACGGTATCAGAACCCTCATAGAAAACAACGTCAACAGCGCACTGCCGCCCGGGATGCGTCTGCGCTGGGATGAACGGAGCATACTGCTTGGCAGCGATTTTAAAACCCGCGATGGCGGTTTTGCTCTCTACCACCAGAGTTCATATCGGCTTGGCGCTTTCACCTTCCAGGGAGGCTTGCGTTGGGATATAGAACATGTGGGGATGGACTATGACAGCCACACCAGCACATCGGCTACAATGGAGCGACAGACTCCGGCAGGATGGATTCCTCTGGGAACAAGACCGATAGAAATAGATGACCACGGGCATCTCTCACAGACATTCAATGAACTTCTGCCTCAGGTCATAGTCTCTTACCGTGCCGGAATTGTCGATATAAGCGCATCAGCGGCCAAAGGTTACAAGGCCGGTGGCTATAATACACAGATGTTCAGCGATGTCCTTCTGCAGCAGATGATGGCCAGTATGGGGCAGGAAACGGATTATGATATTGATAAGATGCTCACTTACAAGCCGGAGCGGCTGTGGAACTATGAACTTTCCGCACAGATTACTCCGACACATGGTAATTTCACGGCTGAGGCAGTCCTTTTCCTCATGAACTGCCGCAATCAGCAGCTGACGGTGTTTCCGGATGGCAACACCACCGGGCGTGCCATGACCAACGCCGGACGCACCCGCAGCTATGGCGTGGAGACCACTGTGCAGTGGAGTCCGGTAAACAGGCTGTCCCTGAGAGGGTCATATGGCTATACACATGCTGTGTTCACGCGCTACGACAACGGGCAGCAGAATCTGAAAGGGAAGCGGTTGCCTTATGCTCCGGCGCATACACTGTTTGCCGGTGCAGACTACACTTTGCCATTCACTTTCTGGGGCGTGACACCGTCTGTGAGCGCTGACGTGCGTGCCGTGGGCGATATATACTGGGATGACATGAACAGTGCCCGGCAACCTTTCTATGCTCTTCTCAACACTTCGCTGAATTTCACCCATCGGTTATGTTCCGTGAGCTTTTGGGGGACTAACATCACAAACACAAAATACAACACTTTCTATTTTACATCAGTCGGGAATGTTTTTGTGCAGCGCGCCAATCCGTGGAGCGTGGGCGCAACACTGCGCATCAATTTCGAGCAGTGATAAGACGTTTAAAAATCAGGTTCGATAGATACAGATGTGAAGTGTAAACGCTTCGCAGGTCTAACTATTTAGTGAAAAATACATCGGTGAATGGTTGAAATTCAATTGCTTAAGAAGTTGCATGGTTAGAGGGCGTTAGCATCTGTTATTAAGCGCCCTTTAGACTTTGTGTCATGAAAAGAATATTTTTGCGTGAAATTTCGCAAAGATTGAACTTGTCAGCCGTTGTATATAAAGAAAGTAGAACGGCTGAATAGTTGTCTCATTAGTATTGAAAATATTAAAATTTCATAAAAAGCAGAAAATAAGTTTGAATTCATCCGTGGTCTATTTATATTTGCAAAAAGAGCTAAAAATCTATCCTCCCCCTTGCTTCCCACCATGAAAGACAAATGCAAAATATACATTGATTCCTATCCGCGCGGGGTTTATCTGTTGAGTGTGTCAATGGAGTCATCCTCATCAGAGACGGTTCGTTTCACTTTATAGCTATGATAATATGAAAGTTATGAGAACGGGCTATGGCATAGGCGTTAGGGTTGTTGTTCTTGTGGTGCTTTCGGGCTGGGCCCCGGTGGCAGGCGCGCTCGGGACGGACAATTATGTGCGGACGTGGGTTTATGGTGACAGCACAGGCACTGACAGCCGGGCAGTTGTGTCAACGGTCTATTATGACGGGATGGGTCGTGAGCGTCTCAGGGTGAGCGGGACACCGCAGCAGCCGGATGCATATACGTCAGTCAGGACGGATTACAATGGGCGTGGGCTGCGAGAGCGGATGTGGCTGGCTGTTCCCGGGGGTGAGGAAAACATTGATGCGGGGGTCTACAGTGCGGCGGCGAAGGCGTTCTATGGCGATGACATGCCCTATTCCCGGTATGATTACGAACCGGGTTCCCGTAACCGGGTGAGCGCGGAGTATGGTCCGGGCAAATACTGGGAGCGTCACGGGACGAGGTATATCCGTCACGGATGTACGCCATCGGGCGACAGCTGCCTGAAAGTCCTTGTGGACGATGAGGGGAA
The DNA here is from genome assembly GCA_030536615.1 of Bacteroidales bacterium. Classification (GTDB taxonomy): domain Bacteria; phylum Bacteroidota; class Bacteroidia; order Bacteroidales; family Muribaculaceae; genus CAG-873. Next base: position 28,521 of record JAUNPQ010000006.1, read on the forward strand.
TGTCTACACCGACGGCACGTACGCAGAGGGGAGCCTCCGGGTTCTGGAGAGCGAGGATGCCGACGGGCGCCGGCTGCTGCAGTTCCAGAACCGCACGGGCAAGACAGTTGCCGAGCGGCGACTGAAAGACGGTGTGAGTGCCGAGACCCGTTATGTATATGACATCTACGGGGATCTCCGTTACGTCCTCACCCCGACAGCCACGGCGCATCTGCCGGCCACGGGCACGGTTGATGCATCGGTATTGGAGAAATATGCCCAATGCTATACCTACGACGAGCACCACCGGCTACTCACGTCGCGTATACAGGGAGGCGGAGTCAGCGAATACGTCTATGACCGGTTCGGGCACGTGCTGTTCAGCCGTGATGCACTTCAGCGGGCCAACGGCGAATGGACCGTGACGCTGTATGATGAGAGGCTGCGGCCGGCCATACGTGGCACGGTCCGCATGTCGGCTGATGCCGTGGCGCTGCGCCGGCTCTACGCGGACTCCATCCTTGTTGCCGTATACTCGCCGGCCAACTCTGAATTCATGGCCTATGATGTTCCGGACGGTTTTACGGGCTTTTGGCCTGAGATGGCGTGGTATTATGACGATTACCGTTTTATGGAGTCCACCAACAGCAGCCAGAAAACCATGTTCGAGGCCACGCGTTTTCCGGCCACGGGAAAGCTTACGGGCACGGCCACGAAAACAGAGAACTCCGATCCGATATTCACGGTAATGCGCTATGATGCCCGCGGCAACATAGACCTTCTGGGCAAGTGGGACTGCTTCCTCAATGAATTCAGGCTGACCATAGCCACAGGCTATGATTTCACGGGGAAAGCCCTATGGCGCACGGAGACGTTGCAGGCCATGACAGAAGGGACAGTACAGTGGGAGGACACGGCCCGTTTCAGCTACAGCTATGATGCCCTGGGCCGTCTTACCGAAGAAGAACTGTCCGTCAACGGCTCGGCGCCGCAGACCGTACGCACCTGCGAGTACGATGGCGTGGGCCGTCTTGTCAGGGAGTGGCGGGGCACAGACGTTGAATACGGTTATGACATCCGCTCGCGTCTGACATCGGCCACCTGCGCCGTCTACACCCATAATGTCAGCTATACTGCTGACGGCAGTGGCGGGGATGACACGGCCACACCGAGCTATACGATGGTCAATTCCACGACCGATTCATGGCATGCCGACGACAGCGGTCTTCCCGGCTACAGCGTGACACTTGGCTACAGCTACGATGCGCTTGGGCGGCTGAAACAGGCGAGAGACAAAACGGGTAGCATATCAGAGCGGCTTGAGACCGACGCGGATGCAAACGTCGTTGCCGTGCAGCGCCACTACAAGGGAACCTGCGTGCAGGATGCCGTCCTTGACTTTGACGGCGAGGTGCCCACGTCAGTCCGGGACGTCTCCACCCCTTATTATCAGGATGCGGTGGGCCGTTTTGCCCCCGGAGAGTATGCCATGAGCCATGACATACTCGGGCGACTTGTATCCGACGAATCGCGACAGATAAAATCCGTCCGATACAGTCCGTGGGGGAATCTGCCCCAGAGAATAAAGCTTCAGAATGACGACGAGGTCTTCAACACCTACCTGTCGGACGGCACACTGTTCAAACGGCGGTTCTGTTCCTCGCGTATCGTTACCGTCACCCGCGTCAATTCAAAAGGCGACACCATCATCCGTCAGGTCAGCAGGCCGGTGGTTGACAGCCACGTCTATCTGGGCTCATTCGACTATGACTGGTATTACTCTCTCCGGCGCCTGAACACATCCGTGGGATTCTATGACAGCCGGAGCCGCCAGCACTACTGGCATCTGACCAACAACCAGGGGTCGGTCATGGCCGTTGTTGACGGCAAGGGAAAAGTGGTGCAACGATCGGGTCTCTACCCCTCGGGGACACCCTTCGTGCTACCGGTGGACATCTCCGCCGACACCGTAAGCATGCGTCTTGGCGCTGTCAGCGACCGCCTGCACATCGGCAACCGTTGGCAGTCACACTCGGGTCTTAACTGGTATGACAACACCGCCCGCATGCACGACCCCCTCCTGCTCCGCTTCACCACCCAGGATCCCCTCGCCGGCAAATATGGTCCCGTTTCCCCATACTCGCACTGTCAGGCGAATCCCGCAAATCTCCTTGATCCGTCCGGCATGAGAATCATCGCCGATGAATGGTCGCAACACGGGATAATGGACGGCTTCAGCGAGAACGAACAAAAATACATTTCTTTTGACAGTAAAGGCGTTCTGGACAAAGACCTTCTCGAAAAATGCAAATCCACGTCAAAGAACTTCGGGTATTTAAAGGAGTTGGCCCAGTCCGACTATGATATACGGGTTGAGAAAGCATACGAAGTAAAGAAAGCGACGGGAATTGCCATAATGGGTTCCGATGATGCTGATTATAACAAGGGAGAGACATTAATGCCCGGTGTCTCGGTAAAGGATGCTCTTTCACCGGATGAAGACATTCATGTATACACCAGTGGCCGTTTATCACTAAGGAGACGTGCTACAAATTTAGCTCATGAATTATACGGCCATGCCTCGTTCTTTATTAATGGCAAAAATCCAATACACGACGCTAATAAAACTGATTGTGACGTTGGTAAATCTGGTTTTACAGTATTTGGCAAGTTGACTAATTTAGAATTAGAAAATAGGATATCAGAAGTAGAAACAGAAGCGAAATATAATTATGAGAATTTTAATAAAAACATCATATCCGAAAGCCTCAGATGGCTACAATTAAGAGCATTAGACTTATATTTGCCGTTGCCAAATGATTAACATGGATAAAAAGCATTTTATTAAGGCCTGAAATGCAATGAATTATAAACCGGAGTAAAACGAATTACGTTTATATGAAAAGAATTAGCAGAGGTATAATTATATGTGCGCTGGTATGTTTATTATTCTCCAGCGCCAAATGTCCGCGTGAGGATTTTGACGGAATTTACCATCATGGAATAAATAAATGGCTCGCAAATAAGGAAATATGCAATGATAAGGGTCTTGTTGAAGATACATTCCAGATTGGACGTCATGTGGTGGGGATATCGTTGCCTGAAAGATCAAAGATTTATATCGGGAAAAAACCAATGAGTGAAAATGGGGATAGAGTAGGTACGATATTTCTGGATACATTAATTTTAGAAAAATTAAAGAAAAAGGGATCCAGATATAGTATAGATAGCAATCTCTATATCTACATATCAGACATATCATTGGCATCATGCTGTGGCTTATCATCTGAACCGGATGATGTTATCAGGGTGTTAAAATCAGATACACTGCAAAATACATTTGTAATAAGGGTTCTAAAGACAGCGGACAGATATAACGTCCGGGCAGCTTCACCTAATTATGGCATGTCGTTTGAAATAGATGTGGACAGCCTGAACTCTGTTGATTCAATGATAAAAATATATAAAACGATCAGAATCCTTCCGATGAGAAAATATGACAACACAAAATCGGATCGGCCAAAAGGAGTCATAAACGTAAGACTTGAATAAAATATGATTGCAGAGTTAAGATGCTGTTTAAAATAAGGAGCGCGCATATTTCCGGTATATATTTGTGTTTGTTCTTTTGATGGGACTGAACGATCAGTTGGCTGAAAATGGCTGAAAAAACGTTAATGAAATTATGGTTTTTGCCGGAAAAAACATTAACTTTGCAAAAAATATGCGGTGACGAAGCGTTGCCGCGCCCATAATCCGTGACATAAACTTGTCAATATTAGTTGTTTACATATGATATCGTTAAGTATCTTCGGAATTACGAACAATGGTCTGTTGGCCGTTACGGCGGCGCTGACAGGTGCTGCATTGGTTTTTCTGGCGATGTGGATAGCCGGTCTGATCAGCCCGCGCTCATTCAATCCGCAGAAAGAAGAGCCGTATGAATGCGGAATCCCTACCCGCGGCAAATCCATGTCCCAGTTCAGGGTGGGATATTATCTGTTCGCCATCTTATTCCTGATGTTTGATGTGGAGACAGTGTTCCTGTTCCCGTGGGCTGTCAAGATGCAGGCGCTCGGAGCACAGGGCCTTGTCAGCATCGCGATCTTTTTCGGAGTATTGGTCTTAGGTCTGGTCTACGCCTGGAAGAAAGGAGCTCTTGAATGGAAGTAACAACAAAATCAATGCCTTATGAGGCATTTAAGGATAACGAATATATAGAAGGTCTTGTAAAGGAACTTCAGGAATCGGGTACCAATGTGATTGTCGGCACATTTGACAAGCTAATTAACTGGGGCCGTTCCAACTCAATCTGGCCTTTGACATTTGCTACAAGTTGCTGTGGTATAGAGTTTGTGTCGCTTGGCGCAGCGCGTTTTGACATGGCCCGTTTTGGCTGGGAAGTTGCCCGTTCATCTCCCCGTCAGGCCGATTTCATGATGGTTGCCGGTACAATTGTGAACCGTATGGTTCCGGTGTTCCGTCGTCTGTATGATCAGCTCGCTGAGCCTAAATATGTTATAGCATGCGGTTCATGTGCCATTTCCGGCGGTCCGTTCCGCAAATCCTATCATGTGGCCAAGGGCATTGAAGATATAGTGCCGGTGGATGTTTTTGTTCCCGGCTGTCCTCCGCGTCCTGAAGCAATGATATACGGCATAATGCAACTATCGCGCAAAATAAAGGTCGAGAAATTCTTTGGAGGCGTCAACCGTCAGGAACGTCGCATAAAATTCTACGAGGAACACCCTGAATGCCAGTGATCAGGAAGGGCAACGACACTTCATATAATAACAAGCATCAGCACAACAACTGAAAAATATGGCAAATCTGCTGAAAAAAATAGCAACGCAGTTCCCGGACGCCGTCATTGAGACGGATGCCGGCGGCAAAACCACCGTAAGCATCGCTGACCGCGACTGGAACGCATTGGCCCGCATGCTCCATGATGATCCCGACATGCCTCAGGATTTTCTGGTGACAATTGTGGGCATGGACTGGCCGGAAGGTCTGGGATGTGTATATGAGATGATGTCATCGGCTGACAGATCGGGCTCTGTCCTGGCAGTGAAAGTCATGTCTGTTGAACATGAAGGGAAACCGATGATACACTCCGTTGCCGATGTCTGGGACATCGCCGTGTATTACGAGCGCGAAGTGTATGACTTTTTCGGCATCGTGTTCATAGGCAACCCCGATATGCGCCGACTCTTCCTCAGCATAGACTGGAAAGGCTATCCTCTGCGCAAAGATTATGATGACAATCCGATATACAACCCCGTTTCCATTGAGAACGAGCGCCAGAGCGATGACACGGACATGTACGTGGAGGACAAGGACGGACGGATTGTAAAAACCACACGTCGCATATTTGAACCTGACGAGTTTGTGGTCAATATAGGTCCGCAGCATCCGGCCACACACGGTGTGCTGCGTTTCCGCACATCTGTTGACGGCGAGGAGATAAAGAAGATAGACGTGTATATGGGCTATATACACCGCGGCATAGAGAAACTCTGCGAAAACCTGACATATCCGCAGACGCTACACTTCATGGACCGTATGGACTATTTCTCCGCACATAACTACCATCACGCCCTGTGCATGCTCTATGAGAAAGCCGCCGGCATTGAGATCAGCCGCCGCGCACAGGTGATACGTGTCATGATGGACGAACTGAGCCGTATAGCCTCCCACTGCCTGTTCATAGGAACATACTGCATGGACCTCGGTGCTACGACAATGCTGTTCTATGCATTGCGCGTGCGTGAGCAGATCCTTGATATAATGGAGAAAACATGCGGAGCACGCATGACATTCAACTATGACTGCATAGGCGGCGTGATGCAGGATCTCGCGCCTGACTTCGTGGCCGACGTGCATGCTCTGCTTGATGTGCTTCCCAAAAACATCAAGGAATACAATAAGATATTCACCGGCAATGTGATTGCCCGCAACCGCCTTGAAGGCGTGGGCTATCTGAGCCTTGAGGATGCCAAGTCATGGGCCGTGTCAGGTCCTGCCGGACGCGCGTCGGGATGGGCATGCGACATGCGCAAATGGGCTCCATACAGCATCTATGACGAACTTGAATTTGACGAAGTGATAGCTCATGAGGGTGACTCCATGGCACGTTTCAAGGTGCGTATGCTTGAAATGGAACAAAGCGCGCGCATTCTGGCCCAGCTTGTTGACAACATACCTGAGGGCGAGTACTGCGTAAAAGTGCCCAAAGTGCTTAAGCTCCCCAAAGGCTCATGGTTCCAGGTGACGGAAGGTTGCCGCGGTGCGTTCGGACTCTATCTTGAAAGCGACGGAACCACCAAGCCTTACCGGCTCAAGATAGCGCCTCCATGTCTGCCATTGGCTGCCGTGGTTGATCATGTGACCCGTGGACAGAAAATCGCCGACCTTATAACAATCGGCGGCTCAATGGACTACATTGTGCCCGACATGGACCGTTGACAAAGAGAAGAGAGAATAAAATGGAAAAAGGCTGCGGACGGACAATTCATAACCACTGACAGCGACAAACAAATAAGACAACCGACAATCAATCATTATGCAAGATTTCTCAGTCATCACCGATTGGATTCATAATTTCCTGCTGAGCACCTGCGGACTTCCCGGGTGGCTGACGGTGACAATAGAATGCCTGCTTGTGGGTGTGGGACTACTGCTGGTATATGCTGTGCTGGCACTGTTCTATATCCTTTATGAACGCAAAGTGTGCGCATGGTTTCAATGCCGTCTGGGCCCTAACCGTGTAGGCCCCTGGGGTCTGCTGCAGTCAGTGGCTGACATGTTCAAGATACTCATCAAAGAGCTTATCCACCTCAAGAACATTGACCGTTTCCTGTTTGCGCTGGCTCCTTATCTGGTGCTTATCGCATCCATGCTCGCTTTCGGAGTGATGCCATGGGGCAACGGGCTGCAGGTCATAGACTTCAATATAGGCATCTTTTTCCTGCTGGCATGCTCTTCAATCGGAGTCCTCGGCATACTTCTGGCCGGTTGGTCATCCAACAACAAATTCACCCTCATCGGCGCTATGCGTTCAGGCTCACAGATGGTCAGCTATGAGCTTTCAGTGGGCCTGTCTGTGCTCACCATGGTCTGCATGGCGCAGTCAATGTCAGTGGGTGATATCATTGCAAGTCAGGAACGTCTCTGGTTCATATTCTCAGGACATGTACCAGCAATCATAGCTTTCATTGTGTTCCTGATTGCGGGAACAGCTGAAACAAACCGCGGCCCGTTTGACCTTCCCGAGGCTGAAAGCGAGCTGACAGCCGGGTACCATACGGAATATTCAGGCATACACTTCGGCTTCTTCTACCTTGCCGAGTATCTGAACCTTTTCATCATATCAGGCGTTGCATCCCTGATGTTCCTTGGAGGCTGGATGCCGTTCCATATCCCCGGCTTTGACGGCTTCAACCACGTGATGGACTGCATTCCCGGCCTGATCTGGTTCCTGGTGAAATGTTTTGCTATAAGCTTCATCATCATCTGGTTCAAATGGACATTCCCGCGTCTGCGCATTGACCAGATGCTTAAACTGGAATGGAAGTACCTGCTTCCGATAAACCTGTTCAATCTGGTGCTGATGGCAGTAGTGATTGTTTCAGGCTGGACACTGTAAAATATTAAAACAAAAAGATAAAAATCATTCACCCTCCAATTCATACCGGAATGAGCGAAATATCTGGAAAAATATCTCAGGTTATAGGCCCGGTGGTCGATGTTGTCTTTGAAGGAGACGCCACGGTCATCCCCCCAATATATACAGCCCTGAAAATTGAGCGCGACAATGAGCATCCATTGATTCTGGAAGTGGAACAGCACATAGGCGAGGACACAGTGCGCTGTGTGGCCATGGAAAGCACTGACGGACTACAGCGCGGCATGCGCGTTGACAGTCTGGGACGTGCCATCGCGGTTCCGACCGGAGACCAGATCAAAGGGCGTCTGCTCAATGTGACAGGCGAGGCCATAGACAATCTTCCGGCACTGAACCGCGACAATCTGCGCCCCATACATCAGCCGGCTCCGGAATTTGACGAGCTGACCATCGGCACAGAAATTCTTGCAACCGGAATCAAAGTGATAGACCTCCTGGAACCTTATTCAAAAGGCGGAAAGATAGGTCTGTTCGGTGGAGCCGGTGTTGGAAAGACGGTGCTCATCATGGAACTTATCAACAATATAGCCAAGGGACACGATGGATTCTCAGTGTTTACAGGCGTTGGTGAGCGTACCCGTGAAGGCAACGACCTGCTGCGCGAGATGATTGAGAGCGGCGTCATGAAATATGGAGACAAGTTCAAGGAAGGTATGGAACGCGGTGAATGGAATCTTGATGATGTTGACACCGCGCATCTGCGCGACTCCCAGGCAACTCTTGTCTTCGGGCAGATGAATGAGCCGCCTGGCGCACGTCTGCGCGTGGCCCTGTCCGGCCTCACCGTTGCGGAACAGTTCCGTGATCAGGGCGCGGGCGGCAAGGACGTGCTGCTGTTCATTGACAATATCTTCCGTTTCACACAGGCCGGTTCGGAAGTGTCCGCGCTTCTTGGGCGTATGCCCTCCGCTGTGGGATACCAACCCACGCTTGCCTCTGAGATGGGAACACTTCAGGAACGCATCACATCCACCAAAAACGGCTCCATCACCTCAGTGCAGGCCATCTACGTGCCTGCCGATGACCTCACTGACCCCGCTCCGGCAACCACATTCAGCTTCCTGGATGCCACGACAGTGTTGTCACGTAAAATTGCCGAGCTCGGTATCTATCCTGCCGTTGACCCGCTTGAGTCAACATCCAGAATCCTTGACCCCAACATCATCGGCGAGGACCACTACAACACAGCTCAGGCAGTCAAACAGCTGCTGCAGAAATACAATGAGCTTCAGGACATCATAGCCATTCTTGGTGTTGACGAGCTCAGTGACGAAGATAAACTTGTTGTTGCACGTGCACGCCGCGCCCAGCGCTTCCTGTCCCAGCCCTTCCATGTGGCTGAACAGTTCACTGGCCTCTCCGGCGTGATGGTTCCACTGAGCGAGACAATACGCGGATTCAAGATGATTCTGGCCGGTGAAGTCGATGAATACCCCGAGCAGGCCTTCCTCAACGTCGGAACGATTGATGAGGCCATTGAGAAAGGCAAGAAACTTCTGGCTGAGGTGAAGTGATAGTTCCCATTATCATGCCATTAAACAGAAACGTCCATGACACTGAAAATAATATCAACGACTGAGGTGGTTTTTGAAGGAACAGTCAGCGCCGTAATGCTGCCCGGCAGCATGGGGCGGTTCACTGTGCTTGAACACCATGCATCGTTGGTGTCCACACTCGCAGCCGGCAAGATCGTTTACCGGCTGCCGGACGGAACAGAAGATACCTATGCTGTTAATGGCGGCATTGCCGATATAGACAATAATGTTGTGTCAGTATGTATCTATTAAGCAGGGCATTGAAATGAAGAAGATAGCACATATAATTTTCACGGCGCTGATATTCATGGCTTTGTCGGTTCCGGTCCATGCCGAGTCAACTGTCCATGAGAAGACCGAGAATGAGGAGCATGCTCTTGATCCGAAAGAGATCATATTTGAGCATCTCGGTGACGGCTATGGTTGGGAAGTGCCCTTCAATCATCACAAAAGAATTCCGTTGCCGGTGATTGTCAAGGTCAAGGACGGCGGATTCCACATCTTCATGTCAAGCCATCTTGACAATGGTGCCGAGTACACAACCGGCGGCTGCACTTTCCGTATTGCAGGCAAGAAAAGTCCCTACAAAGGGAAGGTGGTGCAGATTGTGGACGACAAGGAAGTGCCCACAACCATTGACATCAGCATAACCAAAAACGTTGCGGCGCTGTTGCTGAGCATAGTATTTGTCTCGTGGCTGCTGATATGGCTTGCACGTTTTCACAAACGCAACCCCAACAAGGCGCCCCGCAAAGGTCTTGGCTTCATAGAACTGCTTGTTGTCTTTATCTGGGACAGCGTGGTGAAGTCAACTTTAAAGGACAAAGCATACAAGTTCGCGCCATATCTGATGACAGTGTTCTTCTTCATCTTCGGCATGAACTTGCTTGGACTTGTGGTGGTGTTTCCCGGAGGTGCCAATCTCACCGGCAACATTGCTGTCACACTTGTGCTTGCAGTGCTCACATTCCTGGTGACGAATATCTTCGGGACAAAACATTACTGGAAAGAGATATTCTGGCCCGATGTCCCCCTGTGGCTTAAGTTCCCTCTGCCCATCATGCCCCTGATTGAGATCTTCGGCATGTTCACCAAGCCGGCTGCTCTCACTGTGCGTCTGTTTGCAAACATGATGGGAGGACATATGATAGTGCTGGTACTCACACTGCTCATATTTATCTTCTCGGCCATAAACCCTGTTGCAGGAGGCGCCACCACCGTAGTATCAGTACTGTTCTCGGTATTCATGCTACTCATAGACGTCCTTGTGAGTTTCATTCAGGCATATGTGTTCACCATGTTGTCAACCATATTCATCTCACTGGCTCAGGAAAAGGAACACCATAAGGAAGAAGAGAAAGAGAAGAATGGTTCCACACCGGTATCATCGGCAGCGCCTGCCGTTCAGACAGTCGGCGCACAGAAAGTGAAATTGCACTGAAAAGTATATGATATAGCTAACTGATAAGAAATATAAAAACAAATCATAAACCTCACTAAAATCAAAAAATTATGTTAGGAATATTAGCAGCAGAAGGACTTGTAGGACTCGGCGCCAGCCTCGGCGCAGCTATCGCAGCCATCGGAGCAGGTATCGGTATCGGTAAAATCGGCGCTGCCGCCATGGAGGCAATCGCACGTCAGCCCGAAAGCGCCGGTGACATCCGTTCAAACATGATTGTCATTGCAGCGCTGGTTGAAGGTGTGGCGCTCTTCGCGGTCATTGTCTGCGTGCTTGCATTGTTTGTATAACTTATAACCGTCAGTCCCGTCATTACATAGTGACGGGACACGGACAATAAAACAAAAAGCGATGGATCTATTCAAAGCCGATTTCGGGCTGATGTTCTGGATGTTCGTGGGCTTCCTGATTCTCTTCCTCATATTGTGGAAGTTTGCATGGCCCGTGATACTCAAGACCGTTGACAAACGCGCCGACCTCATAGACAAAGGCGTGGAATATGCCCAGAACGCCAAGATACAGCTTGACAACGCGCAACAGCAGGCTGACCGCATGCTGCAGCAGACGCGTACCCAACAGGCCGAGATGCTTCGTGATGCGGATCGTATGAAGACTCAGATCATTGAGGAGGCACGCGGCGCCGCGCAGAAAGAGGCCCAGAAAGTCATGGATGCGGCACGTCTGTCAATTGAACAGCAGCAGAAACAGGCCGAAAAGCAATTTCGTGATCAGGTCAGCGATTTCGCTCTGAACATCGCCCGTAAAGTGGTCAGAAAGGAGATGGATGATCCCAAGGCTCAGTCGCAGTTGGTGAACACATATCTTGACGAGATTGAGAACAGCAACGACAAGAACGTAAAACAATAACAGCAGCGCAGCAATATGGATCAGGGACTTCTGCCACGGCGTTATGCAAAGGCACTCTATAAGTTTGCCGTTGATGAGAACTGCACCAAGGACATATACCTGTTCATGCAGAACATTGACAACGCATACATGCACGCTCCGGGCCTTCAGACAACGCTTGCCAACCCGTTTGTAAAACCTGCGGAAAAAATGACGCTTGTTGTCTCGGCTGCCGGTGATGCTGCGGCTTCAAGCAAGCCATTGGCGGATTTTGTCACACTTCTGATAAAAAACCGCCGTATAGGACTACTGCATGAAATTGCCTTGTCATATTGCCGGCTGTACCGCAAGGAGAACAACATCTACGGAGTGCAGATTGTATCTGCAATGCCATTGACAGAGCCTGATGAACAACGCCTCCGCAACCTTGTGGAGCGCCATCTTGGCGGTGCTTCCGCTGAATTTTCATTTGCTGTTGACCCCTCGTTGGTCGGCGGTTTCGTAGTAAACATTGAAAATGAACGTCTGGATGCGTCCGTTAAGAACGAACTTGAACAATTGCGATTGAACCTCATAAAGTAAATTTCTCAAGCATAAAGACAAACAATGATAAATCCCAGTGAGATTTCGGAAGTGCTCAAGCAGCAGCTTGAAAACGTCAACAGCCACGTTTCCTTTGAGGAAGTAGGCAAAGTCCTGGAAGTAGGCGATGGTGTGGCCCATGTATATGGTCTTGACAACGTCCGTGCCAATGAACTCGTGGAATTTGAGAACGGAGTGAAAGGCGTTGCCCTCAATCTTGAGGAAAGCAACGTAGGTGTCATCCTGATGAACAACGTCAACAAGGTGACAGAGGGCATGAATGTGCGCCGCACGGGTCAGATTGCATCCATTCCGGTGGGTGAAGGCCTGTTTGGCCGTGTCATCAATGTGCTCGGCGAGCCTATTGACGGCAAAGGACCCGTTGACGGAGAACTTCTGGCAATGCCACTTGAGCGTAAAGCTCCCGGGGTTGTTTACCGTCAGCCCGTCACCCAGCCCTTGCAGACAGGTCTCAAGGCCGTGGACGCAATGGTGCCCATCGGCCGCGGACAGCGTGAACTTATTATCGGTGACCGTCAGATAGGCAAGACCGCCATCGCCATTGATACAATCATCAACCAGCGCCGTAATTTTGAGGAAGGGAAACCTGTTTACTGTATCTATGTGGCCATCGGCCAGAAAGCATCATCTGTTGCCGCACTGGTTGAGACACTTCGCCGTTACGGCGCTATGGATTACACGGTGGTTGTCGCAGCGACAGCTTCTGATTCCGCTTCTATGCGCTACTATGCCCCCTTTGCAGGTGTGGCAATCGGCGAGTATATCCGCGACACCGGCCGCGATGCCCTGATTGTTTACGATGACCTCTCCAAACAGGCTGTGGCATACCGCGAAATATCACTGATTCTTAAACGCCCCTCAGGACGTGAGGCCTATCCGGGCGATATATTCTACCTCCATTCACGTCTGCTGGAACGTGCCGCCAAGATAATTGACAATCAGGAAATGGCTCAGAAGATGAATGACCTTCCCGAGGTTCTGCGTACACGCGTGCGTGGCGGCGGTTCCCTCACCGCGCTCCCCATCATTGAGACACAGGCCGGTGACGTATCGGCATATATCCCCACAAACGTGATCTCAATCACTGACGGACAGATCTTCCTTGAGACAGCATTGTTCAACCGTGGTATACGCCCGGCCATCAATGTAGGTATCTCCGTTAGCCGTGTGGGCGGAAACGCGCAGATAAAATCAATGAAAAAAGTTGCCGGAACGCTCAAGATTGATCAGGCACAGTTCCGTGAGCTTGAGTCATTTACCAAATTCGGAGGTGACATGGATGCCGTGACCGCCCGCGTGATTGACAAAGGACGCAAGAACGAGCGTCTTCTCATACAGCCACAATACACACCTTGGCCTGTGGCTGAGCAAGTCGCAGTCATATATTGCGGTGTGAACGGACTGCTTGAAAACGTGCCTCTTGACAAAGTGGCCGAGTTTGAAAAGCAGTACATACAGTTGCTGCAGGCACGCCACGCCGATGATGTCCTTGCAGTCATCGCACAAGGCAAACTGACTGATGACGTGACAGACAAAATGCGCAAAGCCGCCGCTGAGGTGGCAGACCGTTTCAAGGCATGACACACATACCGGCAGACATATAAAAAAGAATAATTCAGGCAACAAGACAATCCAGACATGGCAACCCTCAGAGAACTAAAAGGACGAATCGGTTCAGTGGCGTCGTCGGAAAAAATTACCGGCGCCATGAAAATGATATCGTCGGCCAAGATGCACAAGGCCGAAAGTGCCCTGCACCGTCTTGTGCCTTTCCGCAGCCAGATAGAGACAATCATCGGCAATGTGCTGGGCAGTGACGCCACTTTCTCATCACCGCTGGTGTCTGAAAATGCCGAGGTGAAGCGCATGGCAGTGATTGTATGGGGCAGTGATGACGGCCTTTGTGGAGCATACAATGTGAACATCTGTAAAAGGCTGGTTGAATACCTCCGTGATTTGCGCGGTGCGCTGGGAGCAGCGGTGATTATAGATGTGATGCCTGTAGGCAAGAAAATAGCACGCATCGCAGACCATCTCAAAGAAAATGGTGTGAATGTGGTAGCGGCTCCTGACGGTATTGATTCAAAAACGGATGGCACGGCTGTGAATGAATTTATGCAGACACTTGTCCGTGAATTTCTTGATGGCAGATACCAGCGCGTTGACACGTTGTATATGAAATTCTATAGCGCAGGCCGTCAGCGACCGGTTGCCTCACAGCTTCTGCCGGTGCTCCCGCAGACATTTGCTGAAGCCGGTGCCGGCAAAGCCACCGGACGCCCTTATCTGTTTGAACCTGACCCAAACGCGATTTTCAACGCTGTACTGCCGCTATTCCTCATGGCAGTCATGCAGGACATATTCACAGAAAACCGGGCTGCCGAGCAGGCAGCGCGTGTGATGGCGATGCAAAGCGCCAACGACAATGCCAAAAACCTTCTGGAGGACCTGCAGCTTGAATACAACAAACTCAGACAACAATCAATCACAAGTGAACTTCTTGACATTGTAGGCGGACAGGCAAGAGAGTAGAGACCCACGCCTCCCACTGCAATCAATATAAAACCAATAAAGAACCAATCACCAAGCAACTCACATTTGTATAATGAGTAGTGTAAAAGAATATTTCAGCTCACTCGGCAGCGGATTCAGCAGCCTTATAAAAGGACTGGCCGTCACCGGAAAAGAGTTTGTGACGCCCAAAATCACGGAGCGTTATCCGGAAAACCGTGAGACCCATGAGTGGGCCGACCGTTTCCGTGCATGTCTGGAACTTGTCTATGACAAGGACGGCAACCATAAATGTATAGCCTGCGGTACCTGCGAGCGTGTGTGCCCCAACGGAACAATCTCTCTTGAGACAAAAATGGTTGATACGCTCACCGGCAAAAAGAAGAAACTGGTCAAATACAGCTATGATCTGGGAAGCTGCACATTCTGCCAGCTGTGTGTGCAGAACTGTCCTACATCGGCTCTTGATTTCTCAAATGATTTTGAGCAGGCCGTATTCACACGCTCCAAATTGGTGAAACAGCTCAATTATCTGCCCGAAAAAGAAGAACCGGCGCCCACTCCCGAGCAACTTGCTGCCGCCGCTGCCGAGCGCGAGGCTAAAATAGCCGCTGCCAAAGCCAAGGCTGCCGCCATGAAAGCCGCCAAAGAAGGCGCTGCCGCCAATGCTCCTGCCGCCGTAGCCAAGCCTGCTGCCACACCGGCAGCTCCCGCCATAGAGCCTGCGCAGACACAGGGCAATGACGCAACTCCTGCCGCCACCAAGAATGACAATCCTGAAAATAAACAATAACGATATATGGACTCAGTTGGAAGTTTAATAATGTTTGCGATCCTGGCATTGTCTATGGTCGTATTCTCCGTGCTGGCCGTTACCACGCGTAAAATACTGCGTGCCGCCACATTCCTGCTGTTCACACTTTTTGCAACTGCGGGAGTCTATTTCAAACTTGATTACGAGTTTCTGGGAGCGGTGCAGATCGCTGTCTATGCCGGTGGTATAGTGGTGCTGTTTGTGTTCTCGATTCTCCTTACATCACATCCCGGCGATAACTCCGAACGTCTGCACTCACGCCGGCGCACTCTCGGCCTTGTGGCTGCCATAGCCATGCTGGCCGTGGTGGGATGCTCCTTTATAGACCGCTGCGAACTGCTTGTGAAAGCTCCGGCGATGACGAACCCCGACATGGCTGTCATCGGAACAGAACTTGTTGATCCCGCCGCCGGACATTATCTGCTGCCATTCGAGGCCATCTCCGTGCTTCTGCTGGCATGCATAATTGGTGGTGTTGTTGTGGCCAGAAAACGTTAAAACTCTGAAATTATGGAATTTATATCAGACTTTCTGAACAATATAGAAATCACGGCCCTGTGGTACCTCATTCCCAGTCTGCTGATGTTCTGCGCCGGCGTATATGGATTCATGACACGCAAAAACATGATTGCCATCCTCATTTCGCTGGAACTTATGCTCAATGCCGTTGATATCAACTTTGTGGTGTTCAACCGCTTCCTTTTCCCCGGACAGCTTGAGGGAATGTTCTTCACCCTCTTTGCCATAGCGATTGCTGCCGCCGAGACAGCACTTGCCATAGCGATAATCATCAACATCTACCGGTCTGTCAAGAACGTTGATGTCACCACGCTTAACGAAATGAAATTTTAACGCGAAATGGATATAACGACAACTTTGCCGGTATTGGCCCTGCTGATAATAGCCATACCGCTCTTCAACTTCCTGTGGCTCGGCATTGCCGGCTGCAAACTGCCCCACAAAGTGGCTGCCGCATTCGGTATACTTGGAATGGGCACATGCCTTGTGCTGGCCTGCACCATAGCCTATACGTACTTTTTCAGCGGCAACCCCGAGTTCCAGACGGTTCTTGCCGACGGCACAGTGGAGCGTCTGCACTACACCGTGTTCAACCAGACATGGCTCGCGTTCACAGACACACTGGTGATAGATCTGGGTTTTTATCTTGACCCGATATCAGCCATGATGCTTGTGGTCATCACCACCATCTCATTTTGCGTCCATCTCTACTCATTGGGCTATATGGAAGGCGAGCGCGGATTTCAGCGTTACTATGCATTCCTGTCACTGTTCTCATTCTCGATGCTTGGCCTTGTGGTTGCCACCAACATCTTCCAGATGTATATCTTCTGGGAACTTGTGGGTGCCTCATCCTACCTGCTCATCGGCTTCTACTACACAACGCCATCGGCAGTGTCGGCATCAAAGAAAGCATTTATAGTGACCCGTTTCGCCGATCTGGGTTTCCTGATCGGTATTCTGGTACTGTCATTCTACACAGACACCTTTGACTTTGCAACACTCACAGACAATCCGCAGGGAGCCCTGATGTCTACCGGAGGTGCCACCTTCATGGGCGCGTCAGTGCTCACATGGGCATTGGTGCTCATCTACATAGGAGGCATGGGTAAATCAGCCATGATGCCCCTGCACATATGGTTGCCGGATGCCATGGAAGGTCCTACCCCCGTGTCCGCGCTCATACACGCCGCAACCATGGTCGTTGCCGGTGTATTCCTCGTGGCACGCATGTTCCCGCTATATATGCTTGAATATGCATCGACGGTGTTCATTGCCGTTGTAGGCGCAGCAACAGCGTTCTATGCCGCAGTGGTGGCCTGCACGCAGATAGATATAAAACGCGTTCTTGCATTCTCAACCATCTCACAGATCGCATTCATGATGGTGAGTCTGGGAGTGGCGTCGCTCGGACAAGGGGAAGTGTGCCACCACGGACTGGGATACATGGCCTCGATGTTCCACCTGTTCACACACGCCATGTTCAAGGCATTGCTGTTCCTGTGTGCCGGTGCGCTCATACATGCCGTGCATTCAAACAACTACACCGCCATGGGAGGCTTGCGCAAATATATGCCCATCACCCATATAACATTCCTTGTGGGCTGTCTGGCCATCGCCGGTATCCCGCCCTTCTCGGGATTCTTCTCAAAGGATGAGATCCTCTCGGCCGCTTACGCCTGGAGCCCCTGGATGGGAGTGTGGATGACAATTGTCGCCGCCCTGACAGCATTCTACATGTTCCGCCTCTACTACATGATTTTCTGGTGGAACAAGCCCGACTATTCACATCACACGCCCCATGACGCACCCTGGAGCATGAGCACCCCGCTTGTATTCCTGGCACTGGTGTCATGCGTGGCCGGATTCATACCTTTCGGACATTTTGTGACATGGAACGGCTTGACCTATGACATACATCTTGACCCGACAATTGCCATCTCAAGCGTTGTCATAGCCATTCTGGCCATAGCTCTTGCAACAGTCATGTACCGCAAGGAGAACCCCCTGCCTGCACGTATGCGTGCTGCAATGCCATGCCTGTGGGAGTGGGCACATCACCGGTTCTATTTCGATGAACTCTACATGTTCGTCACACACAAGATCATATTCAACGGCATCTGCCGTCCCATAGCCTGGTTTGACCGTCACATCATTGACGGCACCATGGATGCTTTTGCCGCAATGACAAACAAAGCATCCTGGAGCATACGCGGCCTGCAGTCCGGACAGATCCAGATGTATGTGTGGATATACCTGATAGGCGTATTGATACTTGGAGCGGTTACAGCGGCCATAGTGCTGATATGATGCCCCGCAGAAACCAATCATTAGACATAAATAATATTCTGACAGAAAAAACCAATCAACAATGTTCAGCAATATACTGATATATTTTGTGGTGATACCCATAGTGATGCTCGGGTTGCTCGCCATATGTAAGAATATAAAGCAAATCCGCACAGTGGCTGTTGTGGGCAGCAGTGCGCTGATAGGGCTTTCAGTCTACCTTCTGGTGGGCTACCTGCAGCAGCGTGCCGCCGGCATAGACTCTCCCATGCTCTATGTGGACAGCTGGGAATGGTTCGCTCCGCTGCATATCCATCTGGCTGTGGGCGTTGACGGAGTGTCTGTGGCCATGCTCATGCTCTCAAGCATAATAGTGTTCGCAGGCTCATTCGCATCGTGGAAAATTGATCAGCCAAAGGCCTTTTTCCTGTGGCTGATACTGTTGTCCACAGGTGTGTTCGGCTTCTTCATCTCCATAGACCTGTTCACAATGTTCATGTTCTATGAAGTTGCGCTTATCCCCATGTACCTGTTGATAGGACTGTGGGGCACCGGACGCAAGGAATACTCGGCCATGAAACTCACACTGATGCTTATGGGCGGCTCGGCATTTCTGATGCTCGGACTTATCGGCATCTACTACCACAGTGCCCCCGAGGGCGGTGAACTCACCTGGAACATCCTTGACATTGTTCGCAACGACTCCATAGCACATGGCTGGCAGAGCTTCCTTTTCCCGATGACATTTGTGGGCTTCGGAGTTCTGGGTGCCATGTTCCCCTTCCACACATGGAGCCCTGACGGTCACGCCTGCGCGCCTACCGCCGTGTCAATGCTCCATGCCGGTGTACTGATGAAGCTGGGAGGTTACGGATGTTTCCGCGTGGCAATCTACTGCATGCCCTGGGCTGCCAATGAACTTGCATGGATATTCCTCATCCTTACAGGCATATCGGTTGTGTACGGTGCCTTCTCGGCATGCGTCCAGACAGACCTCAAGTACATCAACGCCTATTCATCGGTGAGCCACTGCGGCATGGTGCTCTTCGCCATACTGATGCTCAACACAACAGCGATGACCGGTGCTGTTCTACAGATGCTTTCACACGGTCTGATGACAGCCCTGTTCTTTGCCCTCATCGGTATGATATACGGACGCACGCATACCCGCGACATCCGTCAGATGGGCGGTTTGATGCGCATAATGCCATTCCTTGGAGTCTGCTACGTGATTGCCGGTATGGCATCGCTGGGACTGCCGGGCCTTTCAGGTTTTGTGTCAGAGATGACAATATTCGTGGGCTCATTTGAACACACCGACACATTCCACCGCGTGTTCACCATCCTGGCCTGCTCATCGATAGTGATCACCGCCGTTTATATTCTCCGCGTTGTGGGCAAACTCCTTTTCGGTGCGGTGCAGGACAAACATCACCTACAGCTCACCGATGCCACATGGTGGGAGCGCCTTTCAACCGTGACACTCATAGTCTGCGTTGCGGCAATAGGATGCTTCCCCAACTTCTTTGCCGAACTGATCAAATTCACCTTCTCGCCTGACATATTCGCGGCGATAGGTCTTCAATAATTCTAACCAAGAAAGCAAACAGCAATGGAATACTCTCAGTTTTTAGCCATGAAGCAAGAAATAGGATTGCTTGTCCTTTTCTTGGTGGTATTCATCTATGATATTTTCATGCCCCGCAGTGCGGCAAAAGCGTTGCCGTGGGTGACAGCCGGGCTGATGACACTGGTCACGGTGGCCGGTTTCTTCCCGTGCCTGCTGGGCACCGCAGGTGCGGTGAGTGTTTTTGACGGCATGTACGTCAACTCGCCTATTCTTGCCGCCATAAAGAACATACTCAACATCGGCGTTGTCATAGTATTGATACAATCTGTGAAATGGGCCAACAATGAGCTGATGGCCATGCGTCGCGGAGAGTTCTATGAACTTCTGCTGGTAACACTTTTCGGAATGTACCTGATGATAAGCGCCCGTCACTTCCTGGTGTTCATCATCGGTCTTGAGAGCGCATCACTTCCACTTGCGGCAATGGTGGCTCTTGACAAAAACCGCTATGAAAGCCATGAGGCAGCTGTCAAATACATTCTCACCGCAGTGTTCTCATCGGCAGTGTTCATGATGGGACTTTCATTTGTGTACGGACTTAGCGGCTCGCTCTATTTCGGAAAAATATGTGAGGCTCTTGCAGGTCCGCAGTGCGCGCTGATGATAGTGTCACTCGCATTTGTGATTGCCGGCATAGGTTTCAAACTTTCACTTGTGCCCTTCCACCTCTGGACCGCTGATGTCTACCAGGGAGCACCCACCTCGGTGACCTCCTACCTGTCAGTCATCTCCAAAGGCGCTGCAGCCTTTGCCTTCATGGTCATTCTGGCTCAGGCTTTCGGATGCCTCTATGAGGACGTGTGGGAGTGGATGCTCTACGCAATAATCATCCTCACCATCACCGTCGGCAACCTTTTCGCCATACGTCAGCGCAACATGAAGCGCTTTCTGGCATTCTCCTCAATCTCCCAGGCCGGCTATATAATGCTTGGTGTCATCGCCGCCAACGTGATGGGCACAACCGCCATGATGTACTACATTCTGGTTTACATCTTCAGCAACCTTGCCGCTTTCGGGGTGGCCGGCGCTGTGGAGAACCAGTGCGGCAAGATCTCTATTGATGACTACCGCGGCATGTCACGCTCAAACCCGCGTCTGGCATTCTGCATGATGCTTGCCATGTTCTCACTGGCAGGCATTCCGCCCTTTGCCGGATTTTTCAGCAAATTCTTTATTTTCACAGCCGCGATCAACCAAGATTCGATTGCCATATATGTGCTTGTGCTCATTGCCCTCATAAACACAATCATCTCATTGTTCTATTATCTGCTGGTGGTTAAGAGCATGTACATCACACCCGGAGAACCGGTTGTGGGCCGATTCAAATCATCAGCCGGCGAGCGCATAGGTCTCATAATCACCGTGGCCGGAATTCTTCTGCTTGGTGTTGTCAGTCCCGTCTACAACTGGCTTGAGAACATAGCCTCATCATCTGAATTCCTCAGCTTGTTCGCACGCTGATTATAGACAGATAAATGTTAAAAAAGAGCACGCATCGTGAAAAGATGCGTGTTTTTTTTGCCCCATGTGAAAACTTTTTAACTCTACGGCGGTTATAATCATAAAACAACACAAAAATATATTTAAACACAGATTCTTTAACACAAACGTTTCAACATTTCAACACAGAGAATAAACTGACTTAAAATCTCACATTTCGCCGCCATACAATATGACACATTCCGTGTCCGGCGATTCAAAAATGCTCTAAAAAACAAAAAATAAAGTCTAACAAAACAAACCCACACACATGAAAAAGTCATTACTCATAGCAGGTGCCGGTGTATTAAGCCTTTTCGCCGCCCAGCCCGCCAGCGCACAGGAGACAGTCGTTGTCGAGGAAGAAAGTGTCGTAGTCACAGAGAACGTACCCTGTCAGACACATTATTATAGTACAGCCCGCGACAACTGGTTCATCCAGATAGGTGCCGGCGTCAACGCTCCTTTCTGCGAGAATTTCCTGGCAAGCGACAAACAGAAACATCACCTGACTGTTGCCTACAATCTTGGCTTCGGTAAATGGATGAGCCCCTATCTTGGCTGGCGTATCAGCTTCCTTGGCGGCCCGCTCCACTGGGATTTCCGCAAGTTTGACAAGGCCAAATATGTCAGCGCCAATTTTGACCTGATGTGGGACATGTTCAACTCATACAGAGTCAACTCACGCCGCGTGTTCTCAATCGTACCTTTCGTAGGTCTTGGCGGAACATTTGTATGGGACTACAAAGGAGAGCCCGGAAACATCCTCAACAAACATCACAAAGTTAAGAGCAACCAGTGGTGTCTGCCCGTCAGCGTAGGTCTGCAGCTCCGCTTCCGTCTCTGCAAATATGTTGACTTCTTTGCAGAAGGCCGCGCCCAGTTCTATGGCGACAACTTTAACAACTATGCGTCAGGACAGCCCATTGAAGCCAATATCACCGCAATAGGCGGCTTCACCTTCAACATCGGCGGCAGTGACTTCCAGTCATATAACCCCTGTGACTATCTTGGCTACATCAACAGCCTCAACAATCAGGTCAACGACCTCCGCGGCGAACTCGCTACCACAGCCGCTGCACTTGCCGCCGCAGAAGCACAGCTTCCGTGCCCCGAGGTGGTTGTTGCCGAGGAGACTGTCACAACGCCCCTGCTGGCTACCGTCCGCTTCAAGATCAACAGCGATGTCATCCAGGACTACGAGAAAGTGAACGTCTACAACATCGCCGAGTGGCTCAAAGCCAATCCCACCCAGAATGTCACTATCGCCGGCTATGCTGACAAAGATACCGGTACCGCCGAGTACAACATGGCGCTCTCAAAACGCCGCGCCGAGGCTGTCCGCAGCGCACTTGTCAACGACTATGGCATCAATCCTGACCGTCTCTCCATCCAGGCCGAAGGCTCAGCAACCCAGCCCTATCCCGCCAACAATGACTGGAACCGCATAGTGATCTTCTCAAACAAGTAAACAGTACATAATAATCAGAATACAGCGCGCAGGCGCCCCGCCGTTTCCAGGTCGGGGCGCCTGCCCATTCAGGGGGACGTTCAAAGGTACGGCCCTCTTATCTCATGTTGAAATCAATATACATAAAGGATAGGCGTAATGGACCGTGTGCATATTCAATGTGTCGATTCGGACCGGCGTTGGAAATGGCATAGGCTCGCTTGGGCGATTATGCAACATGAGAGTCGGAGTAGTTGCCTTGGAATCACAATGCGGTTAAAGAATGTTAATATATATATGGATTAAAGAAAATTTATATAATTTAGTGCCCGTAATGAGTGCACTTCCTTAGTATTTGTACAGACACCTTATGGCTGCACAATGTACCGTAAAAACTAAAAGAAACTTAAACAGACTTATGAATGGAAATCTGATATTTCAGATGACATAAGGTAATCATGCATCGGCTCATTCCGTCATCTTTATTGTCATAGAGATATAATGCGGAATCAGCTGTTGTCACTAATCCCGATAAAGAACTGACAAAAACAAACACAATAATCAACGGATCTGACAGCGCCATACTCCCGCACCTGACAGGAAATGCGTGTCTGTCATATCCAAAAAACAATCAACACAATCAACCTTATGAGAAAACATCTATTAGTGACTCTGCTGTTGACTTGCGGAATGCCTTTCGGCGGACAGTTGTACGCTTTGGCAAATCCGGAACCTCAGTCGCAAGGTCAGGGGATGGAGACCATCAAAGGTACCATTCTCGATGAGAACAATGAACCTGTGATAGGTGCCAGCGTAACACCTAAGGGTTCTACAACAGGTGTGTCCACGGACGTTTTTGGTAACTTCGTCATCAAAGTTCCGGCCGGATCACAGCTTAAAATCACTACCGTGGGCTATAAGGACGAACTTGTAAAAGCCGTTGACGGCATGACAGTCTACATGCAGCCCACCACAGAAATCCTTGACCAACTTGTGGTTGTGGGTTACGGATCACAGAAACGTGCAAACCTCACCGGCGCTGTCAGCACAGTCGATGTGGCCCGCACAATGGAGAACCGTCCTGAGACAGATATCTCCAAAGCACTCCAGGGCGCAGTCCCCGGTCTTACCATTCTCAACAACACCGGTAACATCACCGGCGGTCCCGTTGTCCAGATCCGTGGCGTCGGAACCCTTGCCACTTCAGGCGGCGGTTCACCGCTCTACGTTGTTGACGGTGTGGCTATGGATGACATCTCATTCCTCAATCCTGAGGAAATCAAGGAGATCAGTGTCCTCAAGGATGCCGCTTCATCATCCATCTACGGTTCACGCGCTGCATTCGGTGTGTTGCTTATCACCACAAAATCAGGTGAGAAACAGGATCGTGTACAAGTGAAATACACCAACAACTTCGGTTGGAGTCAGGGCGCTGTCCTCCCCAAGATCCAGAACACAGTCAACTCTCTTGAGGCTATGATTGAGTCTGCCAAGATGCTTGGTGCTGACCAGGGTGAGTTCTTCGGGCAGTACTACACAGACATGCTTCCCTATGCAAAACTGTGGGCTCAGCAGAACAAGAAACCCATTGACACATATCGTGAACTCCGACCCTATCAGAGTCAGGACAATGTGGGCGATTACTACCTCACACCTCAGGGCGGTCTGCTGTCATATGCTGACTATGACATCAACTCAATCATGGTCAATGATGCCGCTCCCAGCAACTCACACAATGCATCAATCTCCGGAAGCACAGGCCGTGCAACCTACAATCTTGCATTCGGATACGCATCGCGTCAGAGCCTGTCCAAATTCAACCCTGACCGCGTGAAACGCTATAATGCCAAGGCTGACATCAAGATTGACGTTACCGACTGGCTGAGTGCAGGTGTGCGCATGAGCTACAGCCAGCGCGATATCCAGTATCCTAATGTAGGCTCAAACGTATGGGGTACTATCTGGCGCTTCCCCGGCTTCTATCAGATGCCCGGTTATACCGTTGTTGACGGCGAGGCTGCTGACTGGCGCAATGAAATCGCCTACCTCAAACAGGCCGACAACGTGAAGAGCCAGCGTCAGTACACACGCATCCAGGCGTATGCTCAGGCACAGATCATCAAAGGTCTCACTCTCAATGCAGACTTCACATATGCAACTTACAACCGTAACGATGCATACGCATATCTGCCCGTTTATTGTATTAACAACTGGTTCGGTCCGTACGGATATCCCACAGAATGTCTGACGTTGTCATCTTCAACCTCAACAAAATACAATCAGAAGCAGAACCGTTGGTCTTTCAATGTATATGGCACATATGACCTGTCATTCAAAGACAACAACTTCAAGTTCATGCTTGGTAGCAACGTCGAGAAGAATGTTGAAGGCAATTTCCAGGCCCGTACAAAAGTACTTCTGGACGTAAATCTGCCCGCTCTCAATCTTTATGATGGAGATCTTGTAGCTCCCACCAACTATGACGGACACTGGGCAACCGCCGGTTTCTTCGGACGTATCAACTATGACTACAAAGGCATCTATCTTGCCGAGTTCAATGGCCGCTATGACGGTTCAAGCCGCTTCCCGGCAGATGACCAGTGGGCATTCTTCGCCTCCGGTTCTCTCGGATACCGTTTCTCGGAAGAAGCATACTTCAAACCCCTCAAATCATGGTGGTCAAACGGTAAACTCCGTGCATCATATGGTGAGATCGGTAATGAGGCCATTGGTGAGAACATGTTTATCTCAACCATCACAGTGCGCCCCATTGACTATCTGAATCAGCGCACTGGTGTGCTCATCAACGCCGCTGCCATGCCCAGTCTGGTTTCAAGTAGCCTGACATGGGAGCGTATCCGCACCACAGACGTCGGCCTTGATTTGGGATTCCTCAACAACTCTATCAATGCATCGTTTGACTGGTTCCAGCGTGACACCAAAGACATGCTTGCTCCCGGTGTCCAACTCCCGCAGATCCTCGGTGCTCCAACTCCTTACGGCAACCACGGTTCACTCCGCACACGCGGCTGGGAACTCACACTTGGTTGGAACAAGTCATTCGGTGACTGGGATGTATATGCATCATTCAACATCGCAGACTCAAAGACAACCGTTACAAAATGGAACAATCCGACTATGAGCCTCACCAGCAACTATTCCGGTATGGAATACGGCGCAATCTGGGGTCTTGAGACTGCCCGCTACTATACAGAGGATGACTTCCAGAGAGGCGCTGATGGCGCATTCCTGAAAGATGACAACGGCGCGTTCATTCCCAAAGCCGGTGTCACAGACCAGCGCGGTATTGAGAACGGCTCGTTCCACTACGGCCCCGGTGACATCATGTATGTTGACCAGGACAAGGACGGCAAGATCTCCGGTGGCGAAGGTACTGTCAAAAACCATGGTGACGTTGTGAAGATCGGTAACAACCTTCCCCGCTATGAGTATGGCTTCCATCTTGGCGGTGCATGGAAAGGCATTGACCTTGACATCTTCTGCCAGGGCGTCGGCAAACGCGACATGTGGACTGTATCATCAATGGTTGTGCCTTTCACACAGGCTCCCAACGACCTCTATTACGACGGCATGGAGTCACACAACTCTGTCATCTACGATGCCAACTGGAACATTACCGGTTACAAAGTTGACCAGGGCAACACATACCCGCGTCTCTATCCCGGCGGATATGCAGCAAACAACGTGCAGGGTATTGCTCTCAGCGGAACAAACAACTATATCCCCCAGAGCAAATATCTGCAGGATATGAGCTATCTCCGTGTCAAGAACATCACCGTGGGTTACACTCTTCCTTATGAATGGACATCCAAGGCATACATCCAGAAAGCCCGCATATACTTCTCCGGTGAAAATCTCTTCTTCATCCACCGTGGAAACAAAGGAATCGGCTTTGACCCCGAAATCGTGACCACAGAATGGAGCGGCGCCAATACCATCGGTCGTGCCAACCCCATTCCGCGCACATACTCTTTCGGTCTGCAAGTCACATTCTGATTTACACCTAAAAACAAAGATTGAAAATGAAAAAGTCAATTATATTAACAGCGGTGTCGCTGGCATGTGTGACCTTTGCCTCCTGCGACGATTTCCTCAACGATAACCGCTATCCGTTGTCCCAGCAGACCAATGATGCTCAATATTGGAACAACGAGGCCAATGTCTCCAAGCAGTGCGAAGACCTATACCGCAATTTTGAAGGATACGGCGATGATGGCTATGGCCTGTTCTATTTCCAGACCCTGACAGACAACCAGGGCAGTGGTGTAGGCGGAGCTTTCACAAACTGGTCATATATCAATGTGCCGACATCAAGCAGTTTGTGGCAGGCTTCATATGAAGTTAAACGTCATTGCAACGAGATAATTGTGAAAACAGATGCCTCCACACTTGCTGATGGCGTGAAGGCCAAGTATATCGGTATAGCACGCCTCATCCGTGCCATGCAGTATTATGAGCTTGTGCGCGCTTATGGCGATGTACCCTATACTGATAAAGTTCTTACTATAGATAGCCCGGAACTCTATGGCAAGCGCGTTGACCGCGATGAAGTCATGGACAAAGTTTATGCTGACCTTGATTACGCTGCCAAGAACATCGGCAACGGAACCAAGACAACATGGAGTTCAGACTTGGCATATGCAATGATGTCAAAGATCTGCCTCTATGAGGGCACATACTGTAAATACCGCACAGTAGAGGAGAACTACAAAGCCGCTGATCCCGAGCGCGCGAAACGCTATCTGGGGTATGTTGTGGCAGCCGGCGATGTCCTGATGGGCAAAGGCTATACCCTTAACGGCGACTACCGTTCAAACTACAACTCCGTAAGTCTTGAGAATAACCCTGAAATGATATTCTACAAGGCATACAAGCAGTCAACTCTCACACACCAGACTATCCGTTACACTGTAGCATCGACAGTTGTTGCCGGTATATCAAAGGATGCTTTCGATGACTTCCTTTTCAAGGACGGCAAACCCAAAGCTCTTACAGCCGAGAATACCGACGATGCCGGTGAGATCAAAGACAATTGTGTCGTTGGTGCAGGTGGAGAGAAAGGTAAGGTGCTTTCAATCCAAAAGCTTCTTGAAGTACGTGACCAGCGCCTCGCTGCAATCGTTGACACCGTGGTGTGCTACGGTACAACACAGGAAGGCATGACATACAGCCGTGCCGGTTCATCACAGCTCAGTTCGTCAACCGGTTATCTGGTGCGCAAATTTGACAACACAGAGATTCCTGTAAACTTCCGCACAGGCAACAACTACACATGCGCTCCGGTGTTCTGGCTGTCAGTTATCTATTGTGACTATGCAGAAGCAAAAGCAGAACTCGGCACACTCAATGACAATGACCTCAACAACACCCTCAACAAACTGTTTGCACGTGCAGGTCTGCCCGCACAGACTGTTGCAGGCATGAGTGCCATGACTGACCCCGCAAATGACATGAACGTAAGCAACCTCCTTTGGGAAGTTCGTCGTTGCCGTCGTTGCGAGACCATGCTTGACGATGATCTCCGCTACTGGGATCTCCAGCGCTGGCATCAGCTTGACAAACTGGACACTCAGAAAAATCCGGACATCCGTCTGGGCGCCAACCTGAAGAATTCCGACGTTGCATTCAACGAGATGGAGGGTGACTATATGAAGGCAATTCCGGGCAGCGAGCGTGTATACAACAAACGTGTATACCTCTATCCCATTCCTTCAGAGCAGATCTCAGACAGCAAGGGTGCTCTTGAACAGAACGCAAACTGGAAATAAGCCGACATAGACAGCAAACGCTGTCAACGTCACGATATGACAGAGAGGCGTGCCATCCCGGCACGCCTCTCTCTCTTATTGAGGGGAAGCATGAAATATTTAAGGACGTTGCCAATTGCCCGGGTGCATTGTAAAATTGTCGGAGAGATGGAGTATTTACGATTTTTTTTGCTTATTTTTGCAGGTGATCGGAGAGATGGTTCTCTTGTGCGGTCTGTTTATCCGGCGGCAACTTGCATACGGGAGTCAGATACAATAACATCAAATATAATATTAATTATCATATACAAAATCTTATGATCAGAAAAACCTTGATTTTCATGATGCTCTTGTCAGGCATTGTTACGGCAAGCGCACATCTGGGCCTGAATCAGTATAAAAATCCTATTACCGATGAGAATTGTCCCGACCCGTCGGTTCTGAAAGCTCCGGACGGGATGTACTATATGTCATCAGGCGAGCACATTTTCAAATCTCCGGATCTGACGCACTGGGTGCATGCGTCGTGGGCTTTCGACGGTGCTCCCAGACCAAGTGACAATCTGGGTATAGAGGGCGATGTATGGGCATCGGACCTGAACTATATCAACGGCCAATATGTGATGTATTTCTCTCTGTCAGTATGGGGTGGGGAGTGGGCATGTGGTATCTGTGTGGCGACATCGGACCGTCCCGAAGGACCATATAAATGGCAGAAGAAGCTTTTTACAAGCTCGGAGATTGGTGTCAAGAACTCCATAGACCCGTTCTACATAGAGGACAATGGCCGTAAATATCTGTTCTGGGGCTCGTTCAACGGCATCTACGGTGTGGAACTTAGCAGTGACGGGCTGTCGGTGGTTTCCGGCAAGACACAGATAGCCGGCGCCGGCTGGCCAAATGGTATAGAAGGCACGTGCATATACAAACGCAACGGATATTACTATCTTTTAGGGTCGCGCGACACATGCTGCGAGGGACTGAACAGCAAGTATAATCTTGTTGTGGCGCGTTCCAGCAATCTGTTCGGCCCTTACACCAACAAATGGGGGTCATCGGCGATGTACAATTACTATGAACAGCTTGTTGTGGGTGATGACCGTGTGAAAGGGCCCGGACACTGTTCGGAAGTCATTGAGGATGACAATGGTGCCACATGGCTTATCTATCACGGATATCAGGTATCTGATGTAGATGCCGGCCGTGTGGCCTATCTGGCACCAATAACCTGGGAAAACGACTGGCCCGTGATGTCTCTGAGCACGCCTGAATACGGCACAAAGCCCGCCGTGTGGAATCTTGCCGGTGACGTACGGGAAAAGTATAACTTTTCGCGGCGCCGTGACAATATCGCGGCCAAAGGCTATGACGCCACCAAAATCACAGCATTCTGCTACCGCGACGGCAAGCTGTATTGTGTCTACGACTTCGACAAGATCATCATTCTTGACGCGCAGACCGCAAATCTGGTAGGCGAACTGCCCCTGAACGATGTTGTTGCCGGGGGCACGCGCCGGCTTTCCGGCATCCAGGAGTATTATGGATCCATAGTGGCGTCGAACTATGCGACAAACGGTCAGGAACTCAGGCTTTATGTGTGGGATGGCGACCGCGCGCAACCGCGTCTGTTCTTCTCCACGACTGACCTGCACGGGGCGAACGCTCTCGGTGAATCCG
>JAUNPQ010000007.1 GCA_030536615.1 Bacteroidales bacterium
CCAGTGGATTGCTTTTGCGGACGGCAGTGCTGAACCCTGCATCGTGGAGTATCACCGCTATGGGTCAAGCGTGGATAAAGCCCGTTATCCCTTGAAATATGAAGACCACACCACGCAGCATCCTCTCGGCGCCAATGCCAAGGTGTGGATGTGCGGCGGCACATGGTGGGTTGACGGCAATGACTGCGAGCCCACCTACTTCGGCCGCGACGGCGAGGGCAGACTCTACAAGATGCTTCACTCGCCATGGGCGTATGCGTGGGGGGGCCGGACATACGGAATTCTGGTACCGCAACAGGAAATATTCGGCCGACGTACATTTTAATGACGGATGGCATGACGGACGCATCAGGCTGCTGATTGATGACAGCGGCGACTATAACTCAATCTCGACATGCGGGATGTGGCCGGAGGATGGTCTGGGCGCGAACGACAACATAACCGGAATCGGTGATGTAATAACACGTACTGACGGCAACAGCTGGGTTGAGATGTGGGTTTTCTCACATGATCAGGGCCTTGCCTATTTCACAGTCGGCAATCCGCCGGAGACAATCACGGAACCGCAGGTGACTGCAACCCCCGGAAACCTTGATATCAAATGTTACACGGGTGATTCAGGTATCGGCGTGATACGTTTCTCGGGCCGAAACATTGACGGCCTCCCGGTCTCGCTCAGCATAACCGGCGATGACTGTTTCTCGCTTGAGAAAGAAAGTGTTAACCCCTCGGAGGGAGATGGAGAGGTCAAAGTGTACTTCAGCCCGGACGGCGAAGGCACATATAAGGCCGAAGTGGAGGCACGTGTGGACGGGCGTCTGCTGTGCAGAGTTCCGGTGACAGGCACTTGTCGCAAATATGTGGCTGACTATCCCATCAACTCTCTGACGCAGAAGTGGATCTATTCAGCCAATGCGTCGACGCTACCGCAGGCGCCATGGTTCAACAGCAACTCCATCAGCCGAGACATGTGCGCGGCCAATGGAAAGGTGTACGTGCTGGGATACAACTCCACTGTCATTGATATTCTTGATGGCGAGACGGGCGCCCATATCGGGCGGTTGTCTACAGATGGTATCTCGGGGGGTCTGATTCCTCTCTCAGGCATTGGTGCCCTGGGCAGCTCCATTATCGGTGTCAACACTGCTGATGCCGACGGAGAGTTGCGCATATACCGCTGGGACAGCGACACGTCGTTGCCCCGACTGTGGTTTGCCACAACAAACCATGGTGACGTGCAGGTGGGGCGTACTGTCAGCACATCCGGCACTATCGAAGACGGCTATATCTCCCTGGGATTCGGCGAGGCGCCTAAGAACAGCGATATCCAGAAAGCGGTCATCTATCATGTATCCAACGGCAACGTGGATAATGCACCCATAATAACTACTCTCCCATATACGGGCGGAAACAGTTCCAACCAACATATATCGCTGCTTCCCGATGGCTCATTCTGGCTGACTAACAAAGACACTTATCCCACGCATTATTCCCGGGCCGGCGGCTATATTGAGGAAATCAATGAGGGTCTGACCGGAAACAAATCCGGCATCGGGACGGATATATTCACCTATGCCGGCCGCAAATACTTCGCAATCACATCGTCGCTGGGGTCCTCAGAGGCTGCATACTGGGGCAATGGTGTGGTAGAGTTGCTGGACATCACAGACGGCGTTGACCGGGCTGTCCACAAGGGAGTTTATCCCTCGGGAGGTCTCGGGACCGCGAACTGGGGAACAGTGGGTAATACCGCCGTCGCACACTCTATCAACGATCTCGGCAACCGTCTGAACCTGTATGTGTTCTTCCCGCATCAAGGCATAGCATGCTTCAGCCACGCGGACGTATATTCAGATGTTGAGACAATCGGACAGGATCCCGGGAACGCTCCGGAGGTATGGTATACCATCTCCGGCATCCGCCTGAACAGCAGGCCCTCAGCTGCCGGGCTGTATATTGTCCGCAAAGGAGACAAAGTCCGGAAAGTGGCAATACGATAATTACAATGAGGGCATATCGTCTCCGTGATATGCTCCCACAGACACACCATAAGGACAGGTGTCATGATTTTGCAGTAAGGACACGGCATGCCGTGTCCTTACTGTTGCACTTCATTCATAAATATGCGAGGCAGTTTTTGGCTGAAAAAATTGGGGATGATGGAAAAAAGCCTTACATTTGCATCATGAAAGCGTGGGGCTTTGCCCCCGTTTTATTATTGTTTTAATACGTATTAATAACACATTTATCTAAAAATCCGACAATTATGGCTTACGTTATTACTGACAGATGTGTGGCTTGCGGCACTTGCCTGCCCGTGTGCCCCGTTGAAGCAATTTCCGAAGGCGAGATCTACCACATTGATCCTGACACATGCATCGAGTGTGGTTCATGCGCAGAGGTTTGCCCCAGCGGCGCTATTGAGCCCGGTGCATAAACTGCATTTACGCATTGAAAACATTTTGAGGAGGACGCGCAGGCGCTCTCCTTTTTTATTGGCCTGTCAGGCTGAACGGGTGTAAACGCGCAGAATGATGCCCGGATATATGAAGGAGAATAATGTCGGGACACATGAAGTTTTTTATGCGGGGTGGGGTGCATGTCGGTTGAATTGAGTAATTTTGCATCATGAAACGGAATGTGCCTGTAATCATAGTCTGTCTTATAGCTGCGGCGCTGTTTGTGCCCTGGCTTGGCGAGACATGTTTCTATTCAAAGGGTGAGCCGCGCGAGGCGGTTGTGGCCATGACTATGCTTCAGGACGGTAATTGGATCCTTCCTCAGAGCTATGGTGCGGACATTCCCTATAAACCGCCGTTGCTGGCATGGCTGATAGCTGTGTTCTCGGCGGTGCTGAACGGCGGCACGGTCAATGAGTTCACATCGCGTCTGCCGTCGGCGCTTGCCGCAATAGCCATGCTTGTTGCCGGATGGCGCGTTGTAGCCGCCAAGGCCGGAGAACGCCGTGCATGGGTGATGACTCTTGTCACGATGACGAGTTTCGAGGTGTTCAGGGCCGCTGTGGCCTGCCGTGTGGATATGGTTCTGACGGCTTGCATGGTGGGTGCTATCTATGCGTTGTACACCATGCGCGGGCATCCGTGGCGTGTGCTGTGGGCCGTGCTTCTGCTCAGCGGCGCCACGCTATCCAAAGGCCCTGTAGGCGCTTTGCTGCCGTGTGCGGCCATGGGCCTGTATATGCTTCTGCGCGGTGACAATTTTCTGCGCACATTCCTGACACTTACAGGCATATGTGCCGCGGCATTCATTCTGCCGGCGTTGTGGTACTATGCCGCATGGCTGCAGGGAGGCGATGATTTCATCAGGCTTGCTCTTGAGGAAAACATCGGTCGTCTTACAGGTTCAATGAGCTATGACAGTCATGTGAATCCGTGGTGGTACAATCTGCAGTCAATCGTTGCCGGAATGCTGCCGTGGACAGTCCCGGTACTGATTGCCCTGTGCTACAGAAGTGTGCGCACACACATACGCTCCCTGAAACTTGACCGGGGACTGCCGCTGATGGCGTGGACAGTTGGACTGACCGTATTGGTGTTCTACTGTATCCCTGAGAGCAAACGCAGTGTGTATCTTCTGCCTTGCTATCCGTTCATGGCTTACGGGGCGGCGTGGGTGCTGGGCCATGTGTCAGCCACGCGTCTCATGAGGGCATGGTCTGTCATTCTCGCTATAATAGCACTGCTGGCGCCGGGGGTGCTCATAGCGGCATCATATGGTCTTTTCCCCGGCGTGACGCTTATGACGCCCCGGTGGTGGCAGTGGCCTTTTGCCGTGCTGCCAATGCTTGTGGCACTGTGGTGGCTGCTGACGCGCCGCATATCCCGCACGGGACTGAAAAGCGCGTTGGGACTCACCTATGTGATTCTTCTGGCGTATAATGCCGCATACATGCCCATGGTGCTCAATGCTCGCTCAGACATTCAGGCAGCGGAGATCATAGAGCAGACTGTCCCTGAGGATGCTCCCATAGTCACATATATCCCGGAGGACCGGCTTATGCGCTATTACTCCATCAATTTTTATCTGGGTGACCGTCTGAGACGCGTGGAGAGACTTGAGGACGTGCCTGCTGACGCATGGCTGCTGACATCGCCGGCGGACAGCCTTGCGGGGACAATGCTCACACCTAAAAGCACAGACACGCGTCGTCCCGTAATCCTTGTGCACCCCAACGCTGTTATAAAGAAAAACATAGCAACAACAATCCAAGATGATAGAACGCATTATAATAATTGAGAATGCGGACCCGGTGATTTTCTACGGGGTCAACAATTCAAACATGCATCTTATCCGCAATCTCTTTCCCAAACTGAAAGTGACAGCCCGCGGCTCAGTGATAAAAGTGATAGGAGAGGAGGCGGAGACTGCCGTTTTCGAGAAAAAAATCAAGGAACTGGCGGATCATTGCGAACGTTTCAACCGTCTCACCGAGGATGCCATACTGGACATTGTGAAAGGACAGGCGCCGGCTGAGCTGAAGCGTGACGGAGTCATCATCTATGGAGTCAACGGCAAACCCATAATGGGCCGCACGCCCAATCAGGAGAAGCTTGTGGAGACATTCAGCCACAATGACCTGACATTCGCGCTCGGTCCCGCGGGTACGGGCAAGACATATATCGCCATAGCCCTGGCCGTCAGAGCGCTCAAGAACCGCGAAGTGCGGAAGATAATATTGTCTCGGCCGGCGGTTGAGGCCGGTGAGAAGCTTGGTTTCCTGCCCGGTGACATGCGTGACAAGATTGATCCCTATCTCCAACCCCTCTATGACGCCCTTGAGGACATGATTCCCGCCATTAAGCTGCGTGAGTACATGGACACCAAGGTCATACAGATAGCGCCTCTGGCATTCATGCGCGGACGCACGCTCAATGATGCCGTTATTGTGCTCGACGAAGCACAGAATACCACCACCCATCAGATAAAAATGTTCCTGACCCGTCTGGGTATGAATGCCAAGATGATCATTACGGGCGATGTAACCCAGATTGATCTTCCGCGCACAACACGCTCCGGACTTGTGCATGCGCTTGATGTGCTTAAAGGCGTTGAAGGCGTGGGACGCGTGGACTTCGGCAAAAAGGACATTGTGCGCCATCATCTTGTGCAACGCATTGTCGAGGCATATGAGACTCATGAGAAAACAGTCCGGGAACAGCAGGACGCCACAATGGCGGTATCAGCTGATGACAAGGGATCCACGGAATGAATCAGGAAGTTGAGAATATAAACCCTTATGGGACTGCCGAGGCCAAACATGCCCAGGTGCGGGTGATGTTTGACAGCATCGCGCCTGCCTATGATGTCATGAACAGGATGATGACCTTCGGAGTTGATCGCCGGTGGCGCCGCAAGGCTGTTGCCGGGGTTGCTGGGGCATCTCCGCGTAAAGTGCTTGACATAGCCACAGGCACAGGCGATCTGGCTATGGCGTTGGCACGGGCACTTCCGGAGGCGGATATCACAGGTGTTGACCTCAGTGAAGGAATGCTTGAATTGGGACGTGCCAAAGTGGAGCGTGCAGGCATGGCCGGGCGCGTGACATTCAGCGTGGCCGATGCCTTGGCACTCCCTTTTGATGACAACAGTTTCGATGCCGTGACTGTGGCATACGGTGTGCGCAATTTCGAGCATCTTGATCGGGGATATGCCGAGATGCTGCGAGTGCTCAGACCGGGAGGCATGCTGTGCGTGCTTGAATTGTCGGTGCCGTCATCAGCATTGGTAAAGCCTTTCTATGCGGCGTATACCGGGGCCATCATCCCTCTTGTGGGCAGGATGGTGTCGCGCGATGCACGTGCCTATAGCTATCTTCCGCGCAGCATACGCGCCGTGCCGGCGCGGGAGGCCATGACAGACCTTATGGCAGCGGCCGGGTTTACGGGATGCCGGTGGCGATCATTGACAATGGGTGTATGCACAATGTACACCGCGCTGAAACCGGACTGAAAATATCCCCTATGAAACTATACTGAACTTACACCTCTGAGATCAATCAGGATTTAGCATATATCACACATTATAATCAAAACCAATCATGATGCGATTCTTCTGTTTTATGATTATGTCGGCACTGACAGCCATGCTTGCCCGGGGGCAGCAGTGGGAGGCGGACACTCTTATGACACAGGAAATGGCTGTCCTTCCCACAGACAGTATAGCCGTTGAACCTTACGACACTGTGATTGTCATCAAACCACTGCCCGAAACAATATTTCTGCCGGCGGTATATACAAATTATAAGGATTACAGTGATTATGATCCTTTTGCGCGGCAGTACAGCGGCACGGAGGCCCTGAGATGGGTTGAGGAGGCTCTGGCTGTGGAGCAGGCAGCCGGAATGCTCCAACAGCGGTTGTTCATCAACTCGCCGCAGACGGTGCGTTATAATCTGGCCACCTTGCCGTCAGCGCCGCGTCAGTATATAGCAGAGGTGAATCCCAGCCGTCACACCATAGAGATACGTGAGATTACGCCTGATCTTCCCGGCCGTATGCAGGTTGAGGTTGAGAAAAAGCACTGGCTGCGCACGTTCGATGCTTCCCTGCAGTTCTCGCAGGCATTCATCTCCCCGAACTGGTATCAGGGCGGAAACAACAACCTGAATTTCCTTGCCAATGTCTACTACAATGTCAAACTCAATCCGGCTTTTCATCCCAAACTTCTTTTTGAGTCAACCTTGCAATATAAGCTTGGCCTGAACAGTGCGCCCGATGACTCACTGCGCAACTACTCCATCTCCGAGGATCTGCTGCAGCTGAACACCACCTTCGGTTATAAAGCCGCCCACCGGTGGTACTACTCGGTGAATGCGCAGTTCAAGACCCAGATACTCAACTCCTATGCAAAGAACACGCGCAATCTCAGCTCGGCATTTCTTGCGCCCGCCGAGTTCAACGCCGGTCTTGGTATGACATACAACTACGCAAATAAAAAGAAAACGTTCACTTTCGACACTTCTCTGGCCCCGATTTCATATAACATGAAAATATGTGTCAAGCCTGACTCCGTTATGAGCCATGAGGCGCTAAATATCAGTCCGGACAGACACTATTCGATGAAATTCGGTAGCACGGCCGAGTGCAAGATTCTCTGGCAGATTGCCTCAAACATCCAGTTCCGGAGCCGTCTGTTTATGTTCTCCGACTATTCATATATACAAGGTGACTGGGAGAACACGCTTGCCATGAACATAAACCGTTATCTGACCACACAGATATACTGCCATCTGCGCTATGATTCCACAACGCCACGTTGTGAGGACAAGAGCTGGCATAAACTTCAGATAAAGGAAATTCTCTCGTTCGGAGTGTCATACCGATTCTCATCCATATGATCCGCTTTCCGTTTCTCCGCTCTGTCATCATATTGATGCTGATGCTTGTGGCGCATGCCGCGGCGCATGCGCGTGTGGAGATTCCAGACAGCATACGTGAGCGTCTGGATGCACCCGGTACTGCTATGGAGGGAGTGTGGCAGTTTGTGGAGGATGGTGCTGTTATGGCTGTGGTTGCCGATGGCAATGGCGGATTCCGGATTATAAGCCTTGACAGCCCTTATCTGACTCTTGAGCCGGGAACAGTCATTGGCACGGCACATCCTGTGGACGCGACAGGGCGAGTGTTCCGCTGGGAAACCTACACGGGTCAGGATTCTGATGGGCGTCTGTGCTCGCGTCGTTCTTTTGATGTGTCTCTCAGTGACGATGATGCACGCAGATTGTCCATGACCCCGGTTGCCAAAGGAATCAGGCTTAACCTGTGGATGTTGTACCGGTTTTTTGTGACGCTGTCGGCGCGCGATAACCGCAAGGAGAAAAAACTTGACGCCATCAGGATTTACCCGGACGGTGAATATAATGTTCTAAATGCCATTGTGCTATGATACGGCTTCTGGCAATTGCGATTTTCTTGAACCTGGCCTTTCCCGGTGTGATGGGTCAGCGGACAACCCGCCAGCATCTCAAGACGGATGTGCAGGCGGGACAGGCGGCATCTATTTCTGCCGTCAGAGCAGACACCATCAAAGGCGAGGCGTTGTCGTGTTTCACTGTGACGGGCTATGAAAAACCGTTGCGCAGCGCGCGTGAGACGCTTCTGGTGCATGCGGCATCGGAAGCCCCGGCAATCAACGCTATACTCCTCAGAATTGAGTATATTGACATGGTCGGACGGCAGTTGCACAGCCGCACACTTGCTGTTCCCACAGATGTTGCAGCCGGACAGACACGTATGCTCACGTTCCGGTCATGGGATGTCAATAAAGTGTTTTATTATCACTTAAACCGGCCGCCGCGTACATCCGCACAAGGAACGCCATATGCAGTCCGTGTGACAGTGGTGGGCGCATTGATACCCCGGGAAAAGAACTGACGACGGTTTATCTGCCGAAAATCAGGGAATAACGGCTCAGAAGGTTGAGAAATCTCAGGTCATCGCGTATGGCGGCGGTGGTGATGAGTCCGTCAGTGTTCATGGTCCAGTCATAGTAGTTGGCATAACCGGCCTTCATGGATTTTTCGGCGCAGTCAATGGCGCGGTCATAGTTGCCTTTTGCAGCATAGAAGCAAGCTCCCATGAAATTTATAAATCCGTCGTTGTCAGGAACATTGTTGAGGATGTTGTCCATCCAGGCCTCGGCCTCAGCGGCTTTACCGCTGAAAAGCAGAGCGAATCCACGAAGTGAGTTGACATCTTCGTTGCTGAAGCCATCGAGTGCGGCAACATGCTCGTAAAATCCGTTTGCAGCCACCGGTTGATTGAGGTGGGCGCCTAACAGCCACGCGCGCAGCATGAAACTCTCAGGCATGCCGGGATGGCTCATGGATACCTCGCCGAAGAGATTGACTGCCTCGTCATATTTTCCCTCGGCGGCATAGCAAAGGCCCAGTTCCGTAAGAGCCACATCGTTTCCGGGGGTAATGGCCGTGGCCCGGGCTGCTGAGGTTATGGCGTCGCTGGCACGCCCCAACGCCCGGAGAATCTGGGATTTGAGCACATGGTGTGAGGCGGTGTTGCGGTCCATGCTGATGGCATGGTCTATGTTGTCAAGGGCATCCTGACATTGCCCAAGCGCTAACTGGCACTGGGCAAGGGAGGCATAGATTCCGTGATAGTCATACAGATTCTCGTCTATGATTTTCCGGTAGTCAGCTATTGCCGCCGTATAGTTGTAATGGGCCTGTGCTATGCGTGCACGCAGGTATACGAACATACCTACGCGGGGAGCTGACTGCATTGCCTGTGTCAGTCCGGTGACCACTGCGGCATAGTTTTCATTGCCATAGTCAACCAGCGCCTGTGTGGCGCGTGCATTGTTGCTGTCTGTGCTCAGAGCCAGAAGAAGATCCTCCACAGCGCCCTGATGGTTGCCCATTGAGCGGCGCACCGATGAGCGACGCACGTAGTAGTCTGCATTGTTGGGGTCATAGCTTACTGCCTGGTCAAGCATTTCATTGGCAAGTCCGAGATTGTTTTCCTTTACGGCTATACGCGCCTGACCTATGAGTGACTCCACGCTGCGCGGATTGATACGCATAAGTCGTTTGTAGTCATTTTTGGCCTCGGCATAGCGTCCAAGCTCATATTCCACGTTGGCACGCTGATATACTGCCACGTACATATCCGGCGCCATGCTGACCACCGTATTCAGGTCAGTGAGCGCATCAGCGGGCCGGTCAGTGACCTGATAGATGTTGGCGCGGAGCATATAGGCTTGGATACGCTCGTCTTTTTTGTCTGCCGGAATGTATTTGAGGGCATTGTCAACATCATTGAGGGCGCGCATGTATTCGTTGTGGTTGTAATACTCATTGGCGCGCCGCATCCATGTGTCCCAGTCAGCTGGATTCTCCTGAAGTTGCTGTTCATATACTTTCAGGACAGCGCGTGTCATGGGGTTGTCAATGCCTGATTGTGCTGTCGCAAACGTGAATGCGGCGGACAGCAGTATGAGGAGGATGGTTGGACGGTGCATATGTGGTTTGTATGGTTTTTCAGAAATTGTTTATTGCTGTGCGGATAGCCGAGAGATGCTCAAGAAGACGTGGCAGCCGGTCAAGGGCAAGCATATTTGCGCCATCGCTTTTGGCCTCTGCCGGATTGCGGTGTGTCTCAAGGAATATGCCGTCGGCACCGGTCGCTATCGCGGCACGGGCTATGGTCTCTATCATTTCGGGACGTCCGCCCGTGACGCCAGAACTGTTGTTGGGCTGTTGCAGCGAATGTGTCACATCCATTATAACGGGAACGCCGCATTTCTGCATGGTGGGAATGCCGCGGTAGTCAACAACAAGATCTCCGTATCCGAATGTTGTTCCCCGTTCGGTGACGGCCACCATTGTGCCGCCGGCATCGCGCACTTTGTCAACGGCAAACCGCATGGATTCCGGTGACAGGAACTGACCTTTCTTTATGTTGACCATCTTGCCGGTGCGGGCGGCGGTGACCAACAGGTCTGTCTGACGGCATAGAAAGGCGGGAATCTGGAGAATGTCAACATATTGGGCAGCCATTTCGGCTTCCTGCGGCAGATGTATGTCTGTCACCACGGGGATCCCGAATTCTGTGCGGACCTTGTCAAGTATGCGCAAAGCCGCTTCATCGCCTATGCCGGTGAATGAGTCTATGCGTGAGCGGTTGGCCTTGCGGTAGCTGCCCTTGAAAACATAGGGTATGCCCAAGCGCCGGGCCACCGGAGCGATCTGCGCGGCGATGTCAAGAGCCATCTGCTCGCCTTCAATGACGCAGGGTCCTGCAAAAAGGAAGAAATTGCGAGTGGGAGAGGTCTGTAGATATTGGAGGGTATTCATCAGTGCTTATTTTTAAATTGAGGTTGCGAGCTGATTGATTATGTGGCATGTGTCCGCGCCGACCAATGCGGCTGTCTCCGTGCGCAGACGGTTGTTGCCCATTGTCACGGGGATGAAGCCCGCATTTACAGCCAGTTCCACCTCATGGGCGGTGAAATCGCCTTCAGGACCAATCAGTATGGCAGTATCGGCATCCGGTTTCAGCGATGTGGACAACAGGCGTCTTTGCACTCTTTCGGAACAATAACCCATGAAACGTTGTACGGCTTCGGTCTGCTTCAGTGCGTCCGCAAACGCGGTCATAGGGCTTATCTCCGGCAGTGTGGCTTTCAGACTCTGCTTCATGGCTGAGGCCGCGATTTTTATCAGTCGGCTTGTGTTTATATCCTTGCGCTCGGACCGTTCGCATCGTACCGGAATGAATGCGTTGATACCTATTTCCACAAGCTTTTCCACAAGCCATTCCATACGGTCCATGCTTTTTGTGGGCGCCACCATGACGGTGAGCCGGAAGTCCCACGCCGGGGGCTGTATATGCGTGTCCAGAATTTCTACGGCGGCATGACGGTTATTCTCGTCAAGCAAGCGGCAAGTGTATACGTTTCCGCTGCCATCAACCACCTGAAGTTCATCTCCGGCATGCATACGGAGCACACGCACCGCGTGGCCCGAGTCTGACTCGGGCAACGCATGTGTTGTGGTTATGTCAGGAGCGTAGAAGCGTATCATCTGCGAGGAGGATATCAGGCGTCAACCATGCCGCCGGCATCGTCTGAAAGCTCAATGTGTGCCGGCACCTGTTTCTTGGGCTGTTTGAAGCAGAAGTAGAAGAGTACGAATACCACCAGGGCATAGGCAGCGAAGATGAGCCATGACTCGTGGAAGCCGTCAAGCACCTGCTGCTGTGTAAGGCCGGGAGCTTCGGTGAGGGGATTGACAACAAATTTTCCGGCGATGAACGTTCCCAGAGAAGCACCGATACCGTTTGTCATGATCATGAAAAGGCCCTGGGCGGATGAGCGCATCTTGACATCTGTCTGCTGGTCAACGTATATACCGCCGGAGACATTGAAGAAGTCAAAGGCCACACCGTATACTATACATGACAGTATGAGCCATACTATGCCCGGGAATCCGGTGTCACCAACGCCGAAGAGTCCGAATCTGAGCACCCATGCGAACATGGCCATCATCATCACTCCTTTTATGCCGAAACGTTTCAGGCAGACTCCAATGGCAAGTATGCACAGCGCTTCGGAACACTGTGATATTGAGATCAGGAATGTGGGGTTGTTTGAGAACCAGTCATCAAAGCCGGCATTCTTGAACTGGTTTATGAAAGAGGTGCCGTAGGTGTTGGTGAGCTGTAGAGATACACCCAATAACATCGAGAAGATGAAGAAAATGGCCATCTTGCGGTCCTTGAACAGTTTGAAAGCATTCAGGCCCAGAGCTTCGCTGATGGATACTTTTTTGCCACGTGTAACCGGACAGTCAGGCATTGTCAGGGCATAGAAAGCAAGGATGATGCTGAATATACCGGATGCAAAGAACTGTGTGTAGCTGTATTGCAGGGCCACACCGCCTATGGCAACGAAGTTGACCATGAGCTCAGCCACGATGAAGCCTACGGTTCCGAACACGCGGATGGGTGGAAAGTCTTTTACGGTGTCAAGACCTGCCTGACCAAGGGCATTGAATGCCACTGAGTTGTTGAGGCCGATGGTGGGCATGAAGAATGCCACGGAGATTGTGTAGAGGGTGAAAAGCGGCCCGAAGTTCAGCGCACTGCCGTTGGCGGTGCAGTCCATGCAGTACCAGCCGGCGGCAATCATGAATGTGCCTGCCATTATGTGGCATATGCTGAGCATTTTCTGTGCCGGAATGAGTTTGTCGGCGATGATGCCGATTATGGCGGGCATGAACAGAGAGACAAGTCCCTGGACGGTGTAGAACCAGAATACTTGTGCGCCAAGGCCGTTTGAGCCAAGGTACATGCCCATTGAAATTAGATAGGAGCCCCATACGGCGAACTCCAGAAAGCTCAGTATGGCAAGGCGTGATTTAATTCCTTTCATGATGTAAATGTATTATTAAGGTAATTGATTATTCAGTCTTTGATGATGGTTCAGGTCCGTTGTCATCTTTGCTGCCGGTGGCGGAGTTGTGGTTGTCATCGGCGTTGTTTTTCCGCCGCGTGAGTATGGCTTTTATCCGTGCTGCTTCTTCATATTCCTCATCATCAATGAGTTGCTTTAGTTTTTCGGATAGTTCTTCCAGACTCATTGTCTCGGGATCGGCCTGTGCCGGAATCATATCGCGCGTAC
The DNA here is from genome assembly GCA_030536615.1 of Bacteroidales bacterium. GTDB lineage: Bacteria > Bacteroidota > Bacteroidia > Bacteroidales > Muribaculaceae > CAG-873. Next base: position 13,159 of record JAUNPQ010000007.1, read on the forward strand.
GGTCATCGCTCTCTGAGGCGGAATCATTGCGGACTTCCTCAAGCTCTATGCCGGTCTCCTCAACAATCTCAGGTGTGGTGTAGATGGGTGCCCGGGCCCGCATGGCCACGGCAATGGCATCGGAGGTGCGCGCATCAAGAGTGATTGTGCGTGAGCCATCGGAAAATGTCATCTCGGATGAGTAGATGCCGTCCTCAAAACGATAGATGAACACTTCCTGTAGACGCACTCCGAATGCCTGTGCGAAGCTCACAAACAGGTCGTGTGTCATGGGGCGGGGAGTTGTGACACTCTCCAGACGCATTGCTATGGCCTGAGCTTCGGCAGGGCCTATGACAACGGGTATGCGCACCGGCGAGTCTCCCTCAACAGCAAGCAGAAGTGCAAAAGCTCCGTTCTGCATGGGTGAGTAGCTTATGCCCATCACCCGTAGTTTTATTCGGTTATCATCCATATGGCAAGCAATGAGTCTGTCCTTATAATGTTATTATTCCTGACCCCAGACATATCTGTGCGTCGGGGGTGTATATTACTCCGAACTGTCCGGGAGCTATACCCTGGATGCGTTCAGCGCTGTCAACCACATAGTCACCATCATCAAGCCGCGTAAGTGTGGCCTCGGTGAATGTGGGCGCATGCCTGTTCTTGAAGCGTATGGCTACATTCTGACAGGCATCCGGCCAGAGATTTTCTGTGATGAAGTGCATCTCGGTCAGCCTCAATCGGCGTCCATATTGTTTTTCCGTGTCATAGCCGTTGCTGACATATATGATGTTGTCAGCAACGTTCTTTCTGACAACGAACCACGGACCTCCGCTGAGCCCCAGCCCTTTGCGCTGTCCTATTGTATGGAACCAGTAGCCGCGGTGCTCTCCGAGTTTCTTCCCGGTCTCAATCTCGATTATCGGTCCGGGGCGTTCGCCAAGGTGCCGGCGTATGAAGTCGTTATAGTTGATTTTCCCCAGAAAGCATATCCCCTGCGAGTCTTTTCTGAGGGCGTTGGGCATGTGCGTGTTGATGGCTATCTCACGCACGCTGCTTTTGGGGATGTCTCCTATGGGAAAACACAGGTGATCAAGCTGACTGTATGATATCTGTGCCAGAAAATCTGTCTGGTCTTTCACGGGGTCAACGGCGGTACCAAGCCATTTCTTGCCGTCTTTCTCGATTATTGTGGCATAGTGGCCTGTGGCGGTCAGGTCAAACTCATGCCCCCAACGTTTTTCAAAGTACCCGAATTTCACCATCTTGTTGCACATTATGTCCGGGTTGGGGGTCAGACCCTGGCGCACTGTGCGGAGTGCATACTCCATTACGCTGTCCCAGTATTCCTCATGCAGCGATACGACATCAAAGGGCAGTTTGTAGCGTGCCGCGATGTAGCGGCACATCTCTATGTCCTCTTCAGCGGAGCAGTCGCCCTCGTCGGTATCCAGCCCTATACGGATGTAGAACAGATGCAGGTCATGGCCCAACTCTATGAGCCGGTGTACGGCAACCGCGCTGTCCACACCGCCTGAAATGAGAACGGCTATCCTTTTGCGTTCACCGTTCATTTGGCGTTATTGAGAGCGTTGTTGAGGATGTCGTTGAATGTGTTCAGTATGTTGTCTACCGCCACGCCTTTCACGCGTATCCTGTGAGTGTTGTCAATATAGTATATTTCTGGCTGGTTGCGCATGGTGAAGTATGTGTCGGCCTCGGGCCATGCGCCCACCACCCAGCTCTCCGGCAGCCCGGCGGCGTCTTTGCGCCATACATCATCCGGCTCGCCGGGGTATATAGCCATCACGGTGAGCAGTCCCGCGTTGATGAATGTCGGGACTGCTATGTCTGCGGCCATGCGTGCTTTGGCAATCCGGCAGTCGGTGCAATCCGGATCATAGAAAAACAGGAGGATATGCTGGGTTTTGATGTCTGAGAAGTTACCTGTGGTGCCGTCAGGGCGCGTGAAGCTGAAGTCGGCGGCCGTGCGCCCTGTCATGCTGTTGTCAAGCTGACGGAACTGCATGGCGTAGCGTGATTTCTCGGCACCTTTGACCTTTTTGTTTGTGGCCACAGCCTGCACAAACGGGAAGTAGAGTTCCTCGCTGATGTAGTCGGCGCTGTCTGATGCCACAAGTTCTTCTGCCAGCCGGGCCAGTGGGAGGAGATTGTCAGGTTTGGCTTTGGCTACTTTTGCCAGAAGTTTGTCTATCGAGGCATGGACAGTGTCGGCACTTGCATATGGCGCCACTGAAAAGAACTGAGAGAGTGTATATTTCAGTCCGTCAAGATTGGAGAATGAGCTTTTGGGGTTGAATGTGTCCCAGAATTTGTCAACTATGAAGTTTGAGCGTTGGGTGAGTCCTTCTATTGACGATGGGGGAACGGGCATCTCAACAAGCAGCCCGCTTTTCTGTTGCCCGTGCATGGCAAAAGCAAGTATCAGCAGAAACGATATGGTAAGAATTTTTTTCATAGACATATGCCATTATTCAACCAACAAATTTAAAAAATATTTTCCGGTTATGCAAACACAGATCCGGCTGCCGGCATGCTCTTGGTGGCAGCTGACAGCCGGATGGCATATGTGGGTGTGTTTTGTCCGTGGTTATTTTATAATCATCTTCGTATGGGGGGCTATGTAGATTCCGGGACGTGTGGGCTTCTCAACCGGAATACCCTGGAGGTTATACCATTGCAGCGGTTCATTCCGGGTCCTGTCGGCATCCGCGCCATCACTGATTATATCCTCAACTCCAAGTGTTGCTGCGTCATAAACGCTCTCGACACCGGGCACTTTGAGCGAGTAAGGCGTTTTTGTTGAGCCGTTCAGATAGAAGCAGACGGAACTGAGTGTGATGGGATAGATACCTATGTCATCAAGGTTGAAGATGTCGGATAATTTTAGCGTGATCGTGTTCTCCTCGCCGGTTGTAAGAGGCGCGGTGTCATACCATAGTTGTTGTGTGCGCTGTTCATTGTTGGCTTTGAGCACGGCAACTATCTTTGTCACTTTCACACCTTGGGGCACAACCCGTAGCTGCACTGCGTCGGGCAGGCTGAAAATCGGTTTGTCAAGTCTGGCGGTGAATGATGGCGCACGGGCGCTTGAAAGGGTGAAGTCAACAGAAAAGCCGTTGTCAAGGGCGGTTGTGGTAAAGCCTTTTGTGATGCTTGTTCCTGAAAATGCCCAGGGATCGATTGTATGTGTCGTCTCTATGGGCATTGTCACGGACACCGGTGTCTCGACGGTTAGATTTACGGCGAGCCGGACATTTCCCGCAAGGCCTGTTATCACAGCTTTTCCGTCAGCCAACGGTGTCACGAGTCCTTGGCCGTCAACGGTTGCAACGTCGGGGTTGTCGCTGCTCCAGTCATAGGGTATTGCAGAGGCCGGCAGCCATTTGTTGCCTGTTTTGGCAAGCATTTCCACTGTCCATTCACGCGAGGTGTTTATGAGTACATCGGGATATTTTGGCATCACTTCTTCTGCATCAGTCACCGTGACCGGTATTGAGGCGGTAAGGTTGCCGAGATTGGCCTGAAGCGCATATGTGCCTTTGTTTGATGCGGTGAGGGTTGATCCGTCAGCGCTCACTGTGCCTGCCTCGGAGGTGAGGGTAAAACCTTTCACGTCCGTATCAATGAGTTTTCCGTATTTGTTGAATCCGTATATAACCGGGGTGTATATTCCGTAATGAGGAAGTGAGGTTGCCCAGTCACAGAAGGCTATTTCGGCAATCTCGTTATCCTCAGGAGCTTCAAGGACAGCGAATACCGCGTTGCCCACGGCACGCTCTTTTCCGTCGCTGCAGTAGTTGCGCACGCCAAGTGCTTCTGTGTAGAGTGTGGATGAGCCTCCGCCATCAAGGTTCACAGCCTCATAGGCGCCTGCATAACGCATTATGTCACCGGCCATGCCGGTTGCAACGCCCACAGAGTTGCCGGTGCGGCCGTCAATCACCATCATTATGATTTTATTGCCGTCCTCACTGTATCCTATGCACGTACGCGGATGTCTTGCCGGCGCGTCGCCGCGTTCGCCTTCACTCTCAAGGGTCTCGCCGTTACCAACATTCTTGGGATTGCCGGATACTACTGAGACCGGATGAATGGCTTCGCCCTCCGGGGTCAGGATTATGTTGTTGAAGTGCACGATATCACCCGGTTTGAGGGCTGCGACAAAAGCATCGGCACCTGTGTTGCAGCCGCTTGTGGATGTTCCGCGTCCATGGATTACATAGCCGTTGTCCGGGATTGTCATGTCGCCGTCAGTAGACGGTTCAGAAGTCACAACAAGGTCAAACTCACCACCGGCATGGAAAGGCGCGCTTCCCTCTGCCAGACGCGCCGATACCTGATGGCACGCTCCGGCATGATCAGTCTGGTTTGCCGAGCCCCAGTAGCGCGGTGTGTAAAGTGTTATGCCATTGGCGGGGGAGCTGACATTGACGCCCTTGAAAAGGGTTGTTGACTCTCCGATAGCGGCTGTTCCGGTATAATAGTTCAGCCGGCACACACGCGGCACGCCGTCAGTGTCCACGGAGAACTGATAATTGCTGTTTGATGTCTTGTATATTTCACGGTCTACGATGGTGGACGCTGTCGGTGTTCCTATCACGGAACTGCCGTTTGTGGCTGTCCCGGATGTGGAATAGAAGTCTCCGTTTGAGCCTGCGAAGTAGTGGAGGCCGTCATGCGAGTGCGAGGTGGCCATCCCGCGCACGGTTTGTCCGCCGGCTACTTTGTCACCGGCACATATGGTGCGTATTGATACTCCGGGAGTTGTGCGGTCTACGGTGAGATAGAACACATTGAGGGGCTTGTCGCCTGATGAGTTTATGAGACGTAGTGAGGTCTGCGTTGTGCCGGGTCCTACTTTTGCATGGAAAAGGGTGTCGACAGTGTAAAGCGTTCCACGCACATCAAGTGTATTTATTGCCGGTGCCGCTGTTGTCGTCAGGATGGCTGCCGATAGGAGGATGAGGGTTTTATGCATGGTCTGTGATTTTTTGGTGACGTTTATATGTGGTTTTCAGAGGAGTTTTTACAAAAAAAGCCGCGCATAAAAGGCGGCTTTTTTTGTGTCTGTGGCTGGGAGTGCTTATTTGATGATTCTCTTGGCCACTGTGTTGCCCTGACGTGTGATGTAGAGGCCGGGGGTGAGGTTGTCACCGCTTACCTGCACACCGTTCAGGTTGAAGTATTCAACAGGTGCGTTCACGTCTGTGTCTGCAATGATGTTGTCAACACCGGCATCGCCGTTGGGGTCAATGAAGTCTTTGGGAGCCATGGTGTATACACCAAGACCGTTGGCGCATTTGTAGTTTACGATGTAGGCGCCTTCAACGTTGTTTACGTCAACAACGGGAACAGCCTGGAGGCAGTGGATGCGGTTGCCGCCATCAGATGTGGTACCAAGGCCTGCTTTCGGGAATACCCAGCATTCTTTTGCCTCGTCAAAGTTCATGCTTTCACCAAGTTTGATGATGCGGCTCTCGCAAAGGCCACCGCTGGCATATTGTTTGATGGGATAGAGGAAGAAGTTGTCACCGTTGAGCGTAATCTCAGCTGCACCGTTACATCCTGTTTCGGGCCATAATGCGGCCTCGGTGTTGGCTATACCATCCTGAAGAGCCATCTTCTTGTCGTAGTAGTTGGGGGTTGTGGCATTACCGTCCGTATAGAAAAGATCGGCAGTGAAGTCTTCGTCTTTGATGATGCGCAGATATGCGCCTGTGCCCCATTGTCCCTGTTCCAGAGGATGGGTTTTGCCTACATAGTCTGATACAACATATTCGTCAAAGAGACCCATGAATTCGTCTTCGCCCTGCTCGGCTACCCAACCGTAAACAAAGGGTGATACGGTGCCGTTTGATGAAGGAGCGCTCATGATGACGCAACGTGCTTCCTCACGGGTCACATCGCCGACAATGTCATAGTAGTCTGTACGACCGCCATAAATTTCGTCACCGTCTGAAATGCCTACTTCAGCAAATTGTGAGCATTCGCCGGTTTCAAGGTTGTCAACTTTGTAGAATTTAATGGTCTGGAAGCGTGCTTCTGTGCCTTTGTCAGCATCAGCCTGTACGTATGTGTTGCTGCAGAAGCCTGCAAACCATATGTGTCCAAAATCGTCAGTACCGATCTGGTTCACGCAAAGAAGAGTCTCAAAGGGTTTGCCGTCAAGGGTCGGAGTAACTTTTTTTACGAGTTCACCGTTGAGGAGGTCAACATAGTAGAATGTACCCTGGTCAACTGGGCCTTTGTCTTTGTCAACCACGTCTTTTGAGTTGGCGAGGATGATGATTTTCTTGCCGTTGTAATCGGCCACTGTGACTGTGCGGCAGTAGTTGGGGGAGTTCATCCACGGCATCTGGCTGTACTCTGTGACGCCAAGGTTGCTGCTTGCTTTAAGCCATCTGTTTGTGAGAACGTATCCATCAACCTCATCATAGGTGTCAGGGTCTGTAGTTACGCCGTCTGCGAACGATGTTCCGGTCACGAGGGCGGCAGCTGCAAAAAGTAAAAATTTCTTCATATAAAAATTAATTTTAAGGTGTAAAATTCTATGATGATTCTTTAATATGTCATTCAGGTCTCATGGAATTGACCTTTTAACCACAGGATTTTTTGTTCCGTTTTGCATCAGTTTTGCCTCCGGATGGGCGTGAACGGCTATTGCAATGGTTTTTTAAGGCTTCCGGATGCAAATTTAAACAAGATTTTAATACGTCGGCAATAATTTTATCTCAATAAAAGTTAATAATTATTAAAACCAAGGGGTTGGGGTGTGGTGATATGCTTGGATTCGGCATATTTCATATTTATTCGTCATTTCTCGTTCTAAATTCGCCCCATGTGCAATGACAGAGAGATTCCCTCTATGAAAGCAGACAAAGGAGTGATGACCGGTGTGAACGGGTGTTTGCCGGCATCGGTGAGTATGTTCAGGGCGGCCGGATGGCATTTCACTTCAAGGGTGCGCCCCAGTGTGGCCGGTTCTCCGTCAATGTGGGCCGGTCCGTCACAGCAACGCTCTATGAGGGCGTGTTTGCATCTGAACACTTCAATGTGGCGGTTGTGGGCAAGCGTGCCGCTCATCATGTCTATTCCGAACATGGCCATGGCAGGCGGGGAGAGGGGACTGACCACAACTATATCCAGAAAGCCGTCGCGTATGGATGCCGTCGGGGCGATATATGCGTTGTTGCCGTATTGTGAAGCGTTCGCACCGGTGATGATGAATGCGTCACGTTCCATCCGGTGTCCGTCGGCCTCGATGACATAGTGCTGTGGAGTGTAATGACGCAGTTCAGTCATGGCGCTTTTTATGTATGTCAGCCTGCCGCGTCCCGGTGCAGCCGCAAAACGGTCAGAAACAGCGGCATCGAAGCCTATGCCGAATGTGCAGAAAAATGGTTGTCCGTTCACAGTCCCGTAGTCGCAGGCTTCCACATGGCGCCGGGCAATGATGCGCAACGATGCCAATGGGTCTATGGGAATGCCTATGTGGCGTGCCAGACCGTTGCCTGAGCCGGCGGGGATGATGCCCAGTGCTGTTTTTGTGCCGCAGAGTGCGCGGGCTGTCTCATTGACAGTTCCGTCACCTCCGCATGCAAGCACGGCATCATAGCCTTGCGCGGCGGCTTCGGCGGCAAGCGTTGTGGCATGGCCGGGATGGCGGGTATAGGCTGTCAGGCAATCAATTCCGTGCTGCCGCAGGGTAGCTGTTATGCGCTCGGCAAGCCCGCGCTTGTCAGCGGTGCCTGATATCGGATTGATGACCAGCAGCATTCTTTCCATGGAGAGATCCGGATAGGTTGTGAACGGAAAGAATCAGGATTCGGTGTATATTGTCGGATCATCTATGCCGGCCTCGGCAAGTGCCTGACGGCGTTCGCGGCAGGTACCGCACACTCCGCAGTGGTGTTCGCCACCCTTGTAGCATGAGTAGGTGGTGGCATAGTCAATGTCAAAGCATTTGCCGCGTGAGGCTATCTGTCCTTTGGTGAGGTGGGTATAGGGGGCATAGAGCATGATGTTGTCATAAGTGCCTTCGCTGATTGCCCGACTCATGGCTTTGACAAATGAAGCCCGGCAATCGGGGTATAGGGCATGGTCGCCGGCGTGGTTGGCGATCATGACGCGTGTCAGACCGCGGCTCTCGGCAAGACCGGCGGCGGCGGCGAGCATGATTCCGTTGCGGAAGGGCACCACGGTTGATTTCATGTTGTCAAAATCATATTCGCCCTCGGGGATGGCATCGGCTCCTTCAAGCAATGAACTGTGGAAGTATTCGCCTATGAATGAGAGGTCTATGACAACGTGCTCTATGCTGAGCTGCCGGCAATGCAGACGCGCGCAGTCAAGCTCGCGCATATTGTGGTTCGATCCATAGTTGAATGTTACGGCAAGCTCTATGGACGAGGCATATTCATGGAGCATGGTCACTGAATCCATGCCTCCGGAAAGGACGATAAGCGAATTTTTTTTCATTGCAGTGAAGGGTTTATATGTGTATGGTTGGATTTCAGTGTATTGAGGCCATCTGGTCAAGCATGCGACGGCGTGCCAGTTCCTGATGGTCTGCGTCGGCGCGGTTGGTGAAAGGATAGATTGAGATGCCGCCGCGGGGGGTGAAGATTCCGTAGACTTCAAGATAGCGTGGATCCATAAGTTTCCAGAGATCGTTGAGTATGATGTTCACGCAGTCCTCGTGAAAATCTCCGTGGTTGCGGAAACTGAACAGGTAAAGCTTGAGGCTTTTGCTCTCAACCATGTTTGTGCGCGGTATGTAGCGGATTATGATGCGCGCAAAGTCGGGTTGTCCGGTCTTGGGACACAGCGAGGTGAATTCCGGGCAGTCAAAAGTCACCAGATACTCTGTGTCAGGATGTTTGTTTGTAAATGTCTCAAGGATTGTGGGATCATATTGTGTGGGATATTTCACTCCGGTGTTGCCCAGAAGTGTCACGCCTGAAAGTTCGTCTGTTGTTCTCATATTCTTGCTGTTGTCTATCGTATATGTTTTTCAGAATTTCTGCATGTCCACAAGGCGGCGGTAGAAGCCGTTGAGTTCAAGTAGTGCCTGGTGTGTTCCGCTTTCCACAATGCGGCCTTCATGCATCACGCAGATCAGGTCTGCCCCGCTGATGGTTGAGAGGCGGTGGGCAATGACAAGTGTGGTGCGGTTCTTCATGAGCCGTTCAAGAGCTTGCTGCACAAGGTGCTCGCTTTCGCTGTCAAGGGCTGATGTGGCTTCGTCCAGAATCAGCACTGGCGGATTCTTGAGTATGGCGCGGGCAATGGATACTCGCTGGCGCTGACCGCCGGAAAGGCGGCAGCCGCGGTCACCCACCACGGTGTCATAACCGTGTTCTGTCTGCATTATGAAGTCGTGCGCGTTGGCTATCCGCGCGGCTTCCTCAACCTGCTCACGTGTGGCGTGTTCCACGCCGAATGTTATGTTGTTATAGAATGTATCATTGAAAAGAATGGCTTCCTGGTTTACGTTGCCCATGATGGCACGCAGATCATGGACACGCACGTTGCGTATGTCAATGCCGTTGATGGTTATCGAGCCGCTGTCAACATCATGGAAACGCGGCAGCAGATCGGCAAGGGTGGATTTGCCCGAACCGGATTGGCCTACTAATGCAACGGTGGCTCCTGCCGGTATGTCAAGGTTCACATTGTCTATGACCTTGTGCTCGCCATAGCTGAATGAGACATCGTTGTAGCGGATAGCGCCTCCCTTGGCCGGGAGGGTGGAGGGATCTGCCGGATCCTGAATAGGATTGTGCGCGTTCAGGACATGGTCTATGCGCTCCATGCTGGCCAGTCCTTTCTGAACTGAGTAAGCAGCTTTGCTGAGGTCTTTGGCAGGATTGATGATGCTGTAGAAAATCACCATATAATAGATGAATTCGGCGGCATCGAGGCCTGACCGTCCTCCTAAGATCAGCCATCCGCCGAACCACAGCACAATGGCTATGGCTATGGTGCCCAGAAACTCGCTCATGGGGTGTGCAAGTGACTGGCGCCTGGCCACTGATTTGCTCAGACGGTAGAACTCGTTGTTCTCATCACGGAAACGGCGCCGCATTTTGTGCTCGGCATTGAAGGCCTTGATGATTCTAAGCCCTCCCAGAGTCTCTTCTATAGTTGACATGAGTACGCCCCATTGGTTCTGGCCTTCCAGGCTCTTGCGCTTCAGGCGTTTGCCCACGCGTCCCATCACAAGGCCGGCCACGGGCAGCAGAATCAGCACAAAGACCGTGAGCTGCCATGAGACGGCTATCATCATGATGAGGCACACTATTATCATTACCGGATTCTTGAAGATCATGTCGAGCGAGGCCATGATCGAGTTCTCGACCTCGGCAACATCACCTGTCATGCGCGCCATGACATCGCCTTTGCGCTCACCCGTGAAATAGCCTATGGGCAACGAGGTTATCTTGTCGTAGATGAAATTGCGTATGTCGCGCACAACTCCGGCACGCAGGGGAATGATGTAGTACGATGCCAGATAGGCCGTACCGGTCTTGAGCGCCGTCATCACTATCAGCGCGCCGGCAAGCACTCCGAGCGTGGCCACGCCTCCGCAGTTTTCAATGAGGGTCTGTATGTAGTAGTAGAAATTGTTGACGGCCACTGTCTTGATGTCACCGAAACCGCCGTCCGAGAGGCTCATGTAGGTATAGTGGGTGGTGTCCACCTTGAAGAGCATCTGCAGGATGGGGATGATGAGGGCGAATGAGAAAAGGGTCAGAAAAGCCGTGAGTATGTTGAAAAGGATGCTCAGGCCCAAATATTTTCTGTATGGAGGTACAAATCTCCTTAGAATCTTGATGAATTCTCGCATGTTGTGACGGTGACAGTTTTTGACGCCTAAGCGACCTAAAGACACGCAAAGTTACGAAAAAAAGCTCGACAATTCAAAAGACGAGTGTTGCCTGACCGCGGGGCAGCTCATGGTGCGGCACGTGAACACGTCTTGCAGATGTCAGGAAAAAATTGTACTTTTGCACCAACAACAAGCCATTTGCAGAACAGCAGAAATGACTTGCGCTTCTGAAATATCTAACCAATTATCGGAACAACACAGAAATGTCTACCCTTTTTGAAAAACTAACGGCCAAGGCCCGCGCCAACCGGCAGCGCATTGTCCTTCCCGAAGGTACGGAACCCCGTACGCTCAAAGCAGCCGACCGCATTCTGGCCGACAAACTTGCCGATATAATACTCATTGGTGATCCGGATGAAATAAAACGGATGGCCATAGAGATGAATCTCAGTCACATCGCTGAGGCAACAATTGTCAATCCGTCTGATGAAGCTGTCATTGACCGCTATGCTCCCATCTATTACGAACTGCGCAAGAAGAAGGGTGTGACTGAGATGGAAGCGCGCCTCACCACGGCCAATCCGCTCTATCTGGGCTGTCTGATAGTGAAAGCGGGCGATGCCGACGGTCAGGTGGCCGGAGCCATGAACACAACGGCCAATGTGCTTCGCGCCGCGTTCCAGATTGTGAAGACACGCCCGGGCATAAGCGTTGTCAGCGGTGCATTTGTGATGCTTCTGCCGAAAGCGCTGCCCTATGGCACAGACGGTGTGCTTGTGTTTGCGGACTGTGCCGTTGTGCCTGATCCGGATGCATGTGAACTGGCCCAGATTGCTGTTGCGTCAGCAGCCACAGCCCGTGACATAGCCGGCATAGAGCCGCGTGTGGCTCTGCTGTCATTCTCAACAAAGGGTTCTGCAAAGCATGAGCGTGTCGACAAGGTCATCGAGGCGGTGCAACTGGCCCATGAGATGGCCCCTGATCTCATACTTGACGGTGAGCTGCAGGCCGATGCCGCCATAGTGGCCGGTGTGTCGGCGATGAAAGCGCCGAACTCACCGCTGAGCGGCCGAGCCAATGTGCTGGTGTTCCCGAGTCTGGAAGTCGGCAACATAGCATACAAACTTGTGCAGCGTCTTGGAGGTGTGCAGGCAGTGGGTCCGATATTGCAGGGTCTGGCGGCTCCGGTCAACGACCTGTCAAGAGGTTGTTTCCCCGAGGATATATACAAGACCATCATAATCACAGCAAACCAGGCCATAGGTGCCAAGGAGGCGCTTGCCGGCAAGTGATTTATTAATGATGACGCAAATTAACAGACATCTAAAGAACTAAAAGAACATAACACAGATGAAGATTCTTGTTTTGAACTGTGGAAGCAGTTCTGCCAAATATAAACTGATTGATACCGCCGACGAGAAAGTGATGGCCGAGGGCGGAGTTGAAAAGATAGGTCTTGCCGACGGGTTCATAAAATATAAGAAAGCCGACGGCGAAAAAGCCGTCAAAGAGCTTGGCCACATAGACCACAAAGGAGCTGTGGAGGCTATTCTGGCGCAGCTTACCGATCCGGCTGACGGATGCATAAAAAGCTTTGACGAGATAGACGCCGTGGGCCACCGTCTGGTGCATGGCGGCGAGAAATTCAGCCACAGCGTGCTTATTACGGACGATGTCAAGAAAATGGTGCGCGAGTGCTATGATCTTGCGCCGCTTCACAACCCGGCCAATATGACCGGGGTGGAGGCTATAGATGCTCTTATGCCGGGGCTGCCCCAGGTCGGAGTGTTTGACACGGCATTCCACCAGACCATGCCTGCCAAGAGCTATATGTATCCGCTGCCATACAAATATTACAAGGAGGACGGGGTGCGCCGCTATGGCTTCCACGGCACCAGTCACCGCTATGTCAGCGCCCGCGTATGCGAGATGCTTGGAGTGGATATCACCAAGAAGAAAATTATAACCTGTCACATAGGCAACGGAGCTTCGATCACCGCTGTTGATGGCGGAAAGAGCGTTGACACATCCATGGGTCTGACTCCCACTGAAGGGCTGATGATGGGCACACGTGTGGGCGATGTTGATCCCGGCGCGCTTGTCTACATCATGCTCAAGCACAACCTCACCCCCGATGCCCTGCAGAAAATCATTCAGAAAGAGAGCGGTATGCTTGGTGTGACCGGTATATCAAATGATATGCGTGAGATCGAGGCAGCCGTCAAAGAGGGCAATGAGCGTGCGCGCATGGGTCTGGAGATGTATGAGCAGCGTATCATAAAATATATAGGCGCATATGCTGCCGAGATGGGCGGAGTGGATATAATAGTGTTTACCGGCGGTGTGGGCGAGAATCAGACCGGCCTGCGCGCTGATGTGTGCAAGCCATTGGCATTCATGGGCGTTCACATCAACGAGGAGCTCAATGCTGTGACCCGCGGCACCGAAACAGTGCTTTCAACACCTGACTCGAAAGTGGTTGTCGCCGTTGTGCCCACTGATGAGGAACTGATGATAGCGCGTGACACACGTGATATCGTACGTGCTCTCTGACGCACACCGTTAACTCTCTCCAGCTAAAGTAATATATGAAGAATTTTTTCAGGATAGTGATATGTGGGGCGGCGATTGTAGCCGCCACGGCATGCTCATCCAAAGGCAGTCCAACGCCGCCTCCCGGACCCGTGCAGACAACTGTTCTGGTGTATATGGCTGCGGATAATAGTCTGGGTGTGCAGCTTGAGGACAGTACGGATATACGCGAGATGCAGGCCGCTGCCCGTGCAGGAGAGCTCAACGGCGGCCGTCTGCTGATCTATCACAAAGGATATCGGACGTCCGCTTCATTGAGTGAGATCAAGGCCGATGGAAAGATTGTCCGCCTGCATGAATATGGCGATGATGGTCTGACAAGTGTCCATTCGGCGCGCATGGCCCGTGTGCTGGCCGATGCTCGCGCGGCGGCTCCGGCCACGCATTTCGGCGTGGTACTGTGGAGCCACGGTGACGGATGGCTGCAGAACGGCCTTGAGGAGGATGAGCAGGCTAAAAAAGGAAAGTCCGCTTCCATGCCTGCCGGCGCAGGTGGCGTGTCCACGCTCCATAAACCCGAGGTTGCCGGATTTGGCAGTGAGGGTGGCCGCAAGATGAAAGTCTCAACACTTGCCACTGTGCTTGGTAATTCCGGACCGATTGATTTTGTATACTTTGACTGCTGCTATATGGCAAACGTTGAAGTGGCGTATGAGATGAGAAATGTGACTCCGGTGATTGCCGGAAGCGCCATAGAACTTCCGGCTGAGGGCATGCCTTATGACAAGACGCTCCATTATTTCTTTGCTGACGGAGAACCGGACATTGTGAATGCTGCACGCACCACGTTCAGTCACTTTGACACAATGACCGGAGAAGACCGCACCTGTGCCATGACAGTGATAAACACGGCAGGCCTTCCGGAACTTGCCTCAGTGACCAGAAAGGTGTATGAAATCGCTGCCGCTCCCGTTCCTGGCAATTACCGTCCGCAGCGCTATCAGGTCTCATCGCAATGCATGTTCTATGACCTTGCCGATTATGTGACAGCTCTGGCAGCCGACGCCAACGCTCCTTCGCTGGCCGGTGAATGGCGCACCGCGTTTGATGGCTGCATAACATATGCCGCGGCCACGCCTTTTCTGTGGAATCGGGTGGCTCTTGACCGCCATAACGGATTGTCAACCATGATACTGGCATCAGCGGCTGATATTAAGGCAAAAAAATATGACACGCTGCAGTGGTACGCCGATGTTGCCTCTGCGATTAAATTCTGACACTAAAGATGCTATTCCTGCAAAAGGCCATAGATGTGGTTACTGACAGTATACCTACCGTGAAGGAGGAACTGTCCATGATGAAGACGCTGCCGTTTGATGATCTGATGGACCAGTTGGTGAGCAAACTGGTGCGTTTCGGCATCAATCTCGCCATAGCGCTGATGGTGTTCTACATAGGCCGGTTCATCATCAAGAAAATACACGGACTGTTGCGCAATATCTTCACCCACCGCCATGTGGACGCAAGTCTTGCCACGTTCCTGCTCAGTATGGTCAGGATTGTCCTCTACTTTATACTCATTGTTACCGTCATAGGCATACTCGGCATAGAGACATCATCGTTCATAGCTCTCTTTGCATCGGCCGGCGTGGCTTTGGGTATGGCATTGAGCGGCACCTTGCAGAATTTTGCGGGTGGTGTGCTGATACTTCTCCTCAAACCCTATAAAGTGGGGGATTATATTGAAGCTCAGGGATTTGCCGGCACTGTCCGCGAGATACAGATTTTTTCCACAGTCATCAACACACCTGACAACAAGTCTATTCTCATCCCCAACGGAGCTTTGAGCACCAGTTCCATAAACAACTGGAGCCGTGAGGAATACCGTCGCATAGACTGGACCGTCTCAATAAGTTACGGCGATGACGTGACCGTTGCCTCCAAGGCTATTCTGGAAATCCTGAATGCAGACCCGCTAATAGTTGACAGATATATTGAGGATGAATCTCATGACGGTGAATCGGCGGCAGAGGATGAAAAATCACATGACAAACCGCAAGAGGACGCACCTACACCGGGACGTCCCGGATGGATGGCAAGGATTTTCATGCGCCGGCGCCGCAATGGCCACGCAGCGGCAGGAGTTGTCGCGGCAGGAAATTTCGGCGCTGCAAAGGCTGTCGGGATTGCTGCGCGGGTTGACCGCAGTCCGGTTGTCGTGCTTGATTCAATGGCGGCATCGAGTGTTGACCTGAAAGCGCGCGCATGGGTGCGCTCCGCCGATTACTGGACAGTATATTACCGTATTAATGAGCAACTCTATACGCAGCTCCCGTCAGCGGGTGTGAACTTCCCTTTCCCACAGATGGATGTACATATTGTCAAAGATCTTCCAAAAGAGCCTGAATCCGCAGAGATATGAATGAGAAGATTATAGAACTTGGAGAAATTGCAGAGAGAGTAAACCAAGGCACACATTTCTCACGTATGGCAGACAACTATATCTGCCTGCGCTATAATCGTCCCGGATCAGAGACGAAATTTGATGATCTCCGTATCCCCGCACGCCTTGCATGTCTGACAATAGTATTGGTAAGGCATGGATGCATGTGCGCCGAGGTTGACCTGATTCCCTACCAGATCCGCGCAAATACGCTGATAATAATCAACCCCGGATCATTGTTCTCAATAAGCAGTATAGATCCGGAACGCCTTGACGTGAGTATAATGTTTGTGTCAACGTCCTTTCTCCTTGACATCAACATAGACCTTAATGCGCTTGACATACGCTCTCTTATTGAAAAGCGCACTCCTGCCGTAAGGCTTCTTCCGGCTCAGGTACAGAAACTTATGCGGTATTATGACCTGCTTGACATCCATAGCCGTGACGAAGTGACGCTCTTTTCCACAAATGTGGCAAGGTCACTGTGCGCGGCAATATTTTATGAACTTCTGCAGATAAACTATCTGCGCATAGACCGGCAGGTGAACAGTGCTGTTTCAACACGGCGTCGCTCAACCTATGTGCATGATTTCATGCGGCTTGTCCACTTTAATTACAAGAGCCACCGCACTCTTGGATTCTATGCCGGCAAGTTGTATATTTCCCCGAAATATCTCACCGTCCTTGTCAAGGAGGCTACCGGACGCTCAGCCACCGAGTGGATTGACGAGTTTGTGATCATAGAGGCCAAGAATCTGTTGCGTTTCTCAGGCAAGAACATACAGCAGGTGGCTTATGCGCTTAATTTCCCCAACCAGTCATCCTTCGGAAAATATTTCAAAAGGCTTACAGGAATCTCGCCGATGGCTTATCAGAAGGGATAGGCGCTGTCATCCGTTTGCTTTCTCAAGCTTTTTATGACGGGCATATGCGTTGGCCAGACGTGTGTGGTAGCCGCGTGCCGCATAGCTGTTGCCGTTATATCCACGGGCAAAAGCGGCCCAGTTCTTTGCTTTCAGATATTTCAGCAGGCCGGTATTGGTGATGAACTTTGCGAAAAGTTCAAGCTGGTCACGTTCCGAGCGGCTCATAAGCTGCACAAACTCGTCGGGCGATGATGTTCCGCATTTTTTCCAGTTGAAGCCGCCAATCTGAAACATTCCCCAGAATGTTCCTTCGATGGCCGAGAGGTCATGGATGGTGCGGGCAGCGTCCAGACGTGCCTGCTGCGCGGCCTGTTGTCCGCCGTAGCGTGAGATGTTGGGACGTGCAAACACCACAGCATGGCTGCGGGTGTATTTGCTGAGATTGACTTTGTTGCGCTGAGCCATACGCCTGAACATGGCCAGATCAAAGTTTATGAGTGGATTATCTTCTTTCCAGAAACCCTGATGGGCTTTGCCGGCTTCAATCTCAACCACAGCCTTGATGGCAGCGGTTTCCACGCCAAGTTCCTCTGCAACCTCGCGGAAGTCTTCCTCTGTGAGACGCCCGGAGCGGTTCTCCGGACGTTTATCCAGAAAAACGGTGTCACCGTCGGCTGAGATTGTGTAGTTGAGAGTGTCGGTCGCCGTGATCTTATCCACGTTTTCTGTGGAGTGAGCCTTGTCTTTTTCTGTTGTTGCCACAGTTATGCCTGTGGCGAGGACTATTGTCAGTGCTGACAGGATGTGTTTCATGGATGTTATGTTAAGGAATTCTCCGCCATCGGGGGTGGTGATGCGCTGAAAAATCCGGAACCCGGGATGCCTGACACTGGTGTCTGGATGCCCGGGTTCCGGTGTGATTTGCGGGCCTCTTAATCCTTGAGGTCAGCCACTTTTTCAATGATGCGTCTCAACTGATGCCAGTAGCGGTCAACGGCCGGGATATTCATGCGCTCGCTGGGTGAATGGACATTCTGGAGCGTGGGACCGAATGAAACCATGTCGAGGTGCGGGTATTTGGTCAGGAAAAGGCCGCATTCCAGACCGGCATGTATTGCCTTGATGGCCGGACGGATTCCGTAGAGTTCCTCGTAGGCATCGGCAGCGATTTTCATTATGCGTGAGTCCATGTTGGGGGCCCATCCGGGATATCCGTCTCCGTGGGCCACTTCTGCGCCGGCAAGAGTGAAGAGAGCTTCCACGCGGTGTGCGATGTCCCATTTGCGGCTTTCTACAGACGAGCGCTGGCTGGTTGTAACCAGAATGCCGCAGTCAGGCTGCATCTTGACGCTTGCAAGGTTTGTCGATGTCTCGACAAGTCCTTCCAGATCGCGGCTCATGGAGATGACTCCGTGGGGAGCGGCATACAAAGCGCTTATAAGGCGGCGGGTGGTATCGCTGTCAACAGCGAAGTCGGGGCGCTCGGTGCTCTCAAGAGTGAGTTCCAGAGTTGTTTCCAGACCCTTGTATTCATTCTCAACATCGGCAACATATTTGTTGAAGGCCACAACTATATCCTCTTTCTTTGAGGTGTGCACGCCGAACACGGCATGTGCGGCACGGGGGATGGCGTTGCGCAGATTGCCGCCGTCAATCTCACAGAGCGAGAGCTGATGAGTCAGGCTCAGATTCCATATGAAACGTGCCAGCAACTGGACGGCATTTGCGCGGCCGGCGTTGATGTCGCTGCCTGAGTGGCCGCCGAGGCCCTTGCTTATGTCTATCTTGAAATAGTGGAAATCAGTGGGAGCCATGGAGCGGTCATACTTGAAAAGGCATGTGGTGTCCACGCCGCCGGCGCAGCCCACAAAAATCTCGGCATCATCCTCAGAGTCAAGATTCAGGAGCATTGTGCCCTCAATCATGCCTTCGCCAAGATTGTTGGCGCCGGTGAGGCCTGTCTCCTCGTCGACGGTGAACAGAGCCTGCAACGGGCCGTGTACAAGGGTCTCGTCGGTCAGGGCGGCAAGCGCGCCGGCCATGCCTATGCCGTTGTCGGCGCCAAGAGTCGTGCCGTCGGCATGAAGCCATTCGCCGTCAACAATGGTTGTGATGGGTGTATTTTCAAAGTCAAAGCCTTTGTCATTGCTCTCGCACACCATGTCCATATGTGCCTGCATGATCAGTCCGGGGGCCTGTTCGTGGCCGTGTGTGGCGGGTTTGAACATGGCCACATTGCCTATGGCATCGGTACGGACTTCAATATTATGTTTGGCCGCGAAATCAAGAAGAAACTGTCTGATTTTCTCCTCCTTTTTTGACGGACGCGGTACTTGGGTGATCTCATGGAAGATGCCGAAAACATTTGCCGGCTGCAGATCTTTGATTGTCATGTCTGTATATATTAATATGGTTATACTTCATTTCCGAATCACCATCGTGGAATTGGCGGCTGCGAAAGCTTCTGTTTTCAATGGCGCATGAATCGGAATGTTTGCAAAAAAAACGCTCATAAGCTGAAAGTATGTTAAAAATAACACCTTTTCGCCCACTAAGTTACAAAATAAAATTTAGATATAATCAAAATTCTGACTTTCTTTTATATATTTGCATTGTGAAATGTAACTGCAGGCAATGAAACAGTTCATCATGCTTTTAATTCCCGCCATCGTGCTTTTGCTTGTTGCCGTTGTCATGATGGGAGTGAAAGTGCTGTTTGTGAAAGGCTCAAAATTTCCGGACGGACATGTTCATTCATCGCCACAGTTGCAGAAGCGCGGCATAAGATGCGCTCATCACAAGGCCGGCGGTACGGCCCGGTCATAAGACAGGAAATATAAACCATTTAAAGTCATAAAAATATAAATGAAACAATTAGTAATCGCCGTGGCTATGTTGTTGTCCGGCTCTGCAATTCTTTCCGGAGTCTCATCGTGTTCATCGGACAATGACGGAGAAAAAGCCGACAGCACACGCAAAGAGGTCAAAGGCGAGCAGAAAGGCGAGGCATTTGCCGCCGCCACCAATATCCGATATGTGGATCTTGACAGCCTGATGTCAAATTATGAGTATGCAAAAGACCAGAGCAAGGTTGTGGAGCAGATTGCCATTGAACTTCAGGCCTATCAGAACCAGCTTGGAACCCGTCTGCAGGCCAAACAGGCTGAGATGCAGAAGAAAATGAATGCCAACGCATACACAGAGGAGACATACAAACAGGATATGGCTGCCCTGCAGAGCATGGACCAGAACTCACAGGCACAGTATGCCAAGAGGGCCGAGGCTGACAATGCGCGTGTCAATGAGATCAACAAATCTGTAAAAGATGCCATTGACAGTTTCATTGTTGAATACAACGCCTCTCACAAATATGATGCCATCCTTCTCAAGGAAGCCGGATTATACTTCAACCCGAGCCTCGACATCACCGGTGAGGTTGTGAAAGGTCTCAATGAGGCATACAGCAAGAAAAAAGCCGGTACAGCCAAGACTGAAGAGAAAAAATAACATAAACCCATTCCCTCCCGGCTTGTCCGGAACCGACTATTCCTATTGACCACCCATGCAACGTGATACCCTGGTAATCATACCGATGTATAACGAAAAGGAGAATGCCGCCGCTATAATCGACGCTGTTCTCGGTCTGCCCGGAGATTACTTCGATGTGCTGGTGATTGATGACAATTCACCTGACGGCACGGCTGAGATTGTCAAAGGCCGCATTGCTGAACATCCCGGACGCGTGCACATAGTGGAGCGCGCCGGAAAACTTGGTCTCGGCACAGCCTATATAGCCGGTTTCAAGTGGGCACTTGACAGGGAGTACAAATACATATGCGAGATGGACGCCGATTTCTCGCATAATCCGGCAGATCTGCTGAAACTGCGCCAGGCTGTTGCATCCGGACAAGGAGACGTTGCCGTGGGATCACGTTATGTGACCGGCGTCAATGTGGTCAACTGGCCCATGGGGCGTGTGCTCATGTCATACTACGCAAGCAAGTATGTGCGCATTGTCACAGGGATGCCCGTGCGTGACACTACCGCCGGTTTTGTATGCTATTCACGTCAGGTGCTCAGCGAATTTGATCTTGACAAGATCCGCTTCAAAGGCTATGCTTTTCAGATTGAGATGAAATTCACGGCTCACCAGATGCGGTTCAAGGTTGTCGAAGTGCCGATTATCTTTGTAAACCGTATGCTCGGCACATCAAAGATGAACTCCGGAATTTTCGGCGAAGCGCTATTCGGAGTGATACGCCTGAAATGGAATTCGGTCTTCAACCGTAAGCGTCGCCGTAGCGAACTTGCCGGCTGACAAACCGGTAAAATACGATATTTTGCGGCACAGCCCCTATGTCATCAGGGTTGTGCCGCTGATATTATGCGCCATGCTTTCTGCTGGTCACTGACAAATGATAGACTCTGCATGATGGGCTGACACCGTATTGGGTTTATCAGATGCGGTGCAAGATATTCAACAACTTTCAGCTTGTTGTCATCAAAATCAAACAAATTCATCAGCACGGCGCATTGTGTGCATGTGAACCAGCCGCACAATCCGGCAGCCTGAATCATGGGCAGTTGGTTTGAGGCGAATGTCTGGTTCCGGATGGCGGCAACAAGACGGTTGAAATCATAGTCGTTGACGGCCCATGATGAGTTTGCCATCGGGGTGGGGGCTATGCCTGGCATCCCCGGCATCATGGGTGCTCCGGCCGGAGCGGGAGTGTTCTGCGGATTCTCAGGCATGGGAAGCTGAAAAGCCGGTGACGGCTGTTGAGGGGCGGCTGCCTGATCGATTGTCTGCGCGGATGCCGCCAAAGTTGTCCCTAAGATCAGGGATATCAGCATAAAAAATACTTTCATGACACGGTGGTGTTATACGGCTGTTTATAAATTAGACAACCTGCGCCTGAAAATGTTTACTGCACAAACTCCTTATTATACGATTATACGGCCGCAGTGGGGGGTATCCCGAAAGTTTCTTTGTATGCACGGGAGAAATGGGACACATTTTTGAATCCGACGGCATAGCACACCTCTGAAATTTTGCGTTTGCCCTGCGCAAGCATGTCACGGGCCGCCTCCAGACGGCGATTTATCAGCCATTTCTGCGGGGTCAGCGAGCTGCATAGCTTGAAATCGCGTTTGAATGATGACAGACTGCGCCCCGTGTAGTTGGCTATCTCCCCGATTGTGAGTTCTTTCATATAGTTTTTCTCAAGAAAATCAAGGATATCTATTTTCCAGGGCGTCGCGAAGTCAAAAAGTGACGCATACAGGTTTTTATCTGTATTCAGAAGAATGTACATCCCCTCCACAAGTTTCAGCTGTATTATCTCCGCGGCAGGCTGAATTCTGGCATCGAAATATGGTGACATTGACTTGAAGAGGCTTTCAATGTCCGGGCGCCCGGAAGGCAGACGGTATATGTTGACATTGCTGCGCCGGGCCTCTTCGGGGAGGTCCGCTTTGTCAAGACGTCCATAGAAATCACGCAGAAAACGTGTGCTGAAAGCCATGAATATGGCTTTGAACTGTTCGTCCTGATAATTGCGTTTGGTGAGCTGCACGGAGATATCCTTCCGTATAAAGGCACAATCGCCGCGGTGAAGGCATATTCTTTCTTTTCCCTCCTTTATCTCAAGCTCTCCGGAGATCATGTAGACCATAACGTGCGTGTGGTTGCGGTGGGTGCAACTGACGGCATTGTCGGTGTACATGGCAAAGAATACATCGGAATATTGCAGTATATTCACTCCCTGTGGCATGGTCGGGTGGTGTGGGGTTGGTTATTATTGTGATCCGGATGGTTTATTTCTTCTGGGACAATGCCTTGAAAGCCATGGCATAAAGCCTTATCTGCTTCACCATTGCCAGCAGGCCGTTGGAGCGGGTGGGAGAAAGATGTTCGCCGAGACCTATATCGTTGATAAAATGCAGGTCCGCGTCAAGAATTTCCTGAGGAGTGTGGCCGTCAAGCACATCAATGAGCATGGCGATGATACCCTTTACTATGCTTGCATCAGAATCAGCAGTGAAATGCATCAGCCCATTGTTGTCAACGTTTGCTGTGATCCATACGCGGCTCTGGCACCCTTCGATGAGATGTTCCGGTGTCTTGTCTTTTTCCGCTATCGGGGCGAGTTGTGCACCCAGATCAATGATGTAGGCATAGCGGTCCATCCAGTCATCCAGCCCGTCGAAACTGTCTATTATCTCCTGTTGTTTGTCGTTGATAGTCATGGCTATGAAAAGGGAAATCTTTTTGGTTGTCTTTACTTTATAATACCTCGTCGCTGTATATGAGGCTGATTATGGTTGATCCTACTGCTTTCAGAGTAGCGGGGTCAATGTTGTCAATATTGTCCTGCAGTGTGTGCCAGACGGGGTTGAACGATCCTGTCTGCGGATGCCCTATCTCTATTATGTCAACAGCCGGAATGCCGCTTTGTATGAACGGGACGTGGTCATCGTTCACGGCGCCGGCTATGTCCTGTGGAAAACGGTCTCCATAACCGGCACGGGCGGCTGCATCAGAAATGCGTTTCTGCCATCCGGGAGCGGCCTGAGCGCTGAAGTATTCGCGGGGAAAGACGGCATTGCGGGCGCCGACCATATCCAGCAGAATTGCAACTTTGGGCAGACTGCCGGGCGCGTATGGCATGTTTTTCACAAAATATTGCGATCCCAGGCACCACGAGGCGTCGTAGAGTTTCTGCGTGGAGAGATCGGCATCATCAGGGGCCGACTTTCCGGAGTCCTCAGTGTCGGCGAAAAGGATGTCAATGCCTGTCTGTGGTGCATGCATACTGATTATACGGGCCATCTCCAGCAGTACGCCCACACCGCTTGCGCCGTCATTGGCGCCGTCAATGGGCTTGTTGTGGTTTGCCTCATCCGGGTCCTCGTCTGCCCATGGCCGCGTGTCATAGTGAGCAAGAAACAGAAGGTGCGAGGGCGCTTTTGAGTTGAAACGGGCAAAAATATTGCGGACAGGCAACATCCCGTTCACACTGGCCATCTCGGCAGTCTGTATCATGACGGTGTCTGCACCGAAACTGCGTAGTTTTTCGGTCAGCCACTCCACCGTGCGTGCATGTGCGTCGCTTCCGGGCACGCGGGGTCCGAAAGAGGTCTGCTGACGAACGTAACTGTAGGCACTGTCGGCATTGAATTCCGGAACTGATGCGCCGGCAGTCAGGGTGTCGGTGTCTGTCTCTGTGTTTCCCGTTGCCTTGCCTGAGCATGCCATGCAGAGAAAAATACAGATGAGTGTTGCCGCGGAAAGAGAATGCCCGGAACTATGCATAACTCTCATTTTTTTTATGTTGCGTTGTTGAATAAATCAGTGGTGGCTAAATAAAAAAGGGTAAGCTTACTACATCGCACCGCTCAATCCACTGCCCTTGCTTCGGTCAAGACCTGGGGGATTTATGGAGAGCTGGTCGTGTAGGACTTACCCGCAGCAAAGGTACAATAAAAATCCGGATAAGGTCCGTTGCTTAACATTTTTTAATCTGCACGCTGTGTTCGGACCTCTATAAAATGCAAATGACTTATTATTACCGATGTTCCGGAATTTTATTGTAACTTTGTGGGCATTATGAATTTACAGAGCCTTAAATCTATAATCCGGCATAGAGTGCGCATCTTATCAGACACTTTCTCGGGCCATGACTTCTGCCGTCGTGACAGTGCGCCAAAAGCCTCTGCTGCTATTGGCTGTCATTGCCTGAGGCTTTCACATCCGTTCATGCCCGCACAGACGCTTGAGAACAAAAAACACAATCTGCGTCAGGCTGCCGTGCGCATCAACGGTGCGGCATTGCGCCCCGGACAGGTATTCTCGTTCTGGCGGATGGTGGGTAATCCTAATGATGCCTCCCGATTTCGCGAGGGCAGAAGCATACATGCCGGAAAAGCGGTGATTGACCGCGGGGGAGGTTTGTGCCAGGCATCCGGAATAATACATCATGCCAGTCTGCTGATGCAACTTGATGTTGTTGAGCGTCATAACCATTCAGTGGACCTGTATACTGAAAAAACGCGCTTTGCTCCGTTAGGCACTGATGCCACCGTTTTCTTCGGGTATAAGGACCTACGCGTGCGCAACAACACAGACGCCATGTTGCATTTTGTGCTCACTGTAACAGATGCCGCGCTGCAACTGGATGTTTACAGCGACAAGGAACTCACTCCGTGCCGCCTTGTGACCGAAGTCAATGTCAATGACTCAGGAGTGAAAGATGTTGCCATATACTCTCCGGATGGGTGCTGCCTGTGCCGGTCATCTTATCTGCCGCATAAGGATTGACAGTGTCGGGGATACCGCATAAATAGCGGTTGGACTTAACACCGGCACGTTATTGTAAAAGCGGTCACTTGCAGAATCCGATAAAAAAATGTAGATTTGTACTGTGAAGTGTGGAGTGACAACATCAGTCAAAAAACGGTATATGATCATTGCTGCCGTAGCGGCAGTGGCGGTGATCGCTGTCTGCGTATGGCTTAACCGCGGCCGCATAGGGTTTCTTTTCAATCGGATTGTTGACCCCGCGTCATTGCCTGCCATGGATGTGGAGGTGTCACGGGCGGAATTCCCGGTCAAGGGAATAGACGTGTCCCATCACAACGGGAAAATAGATTTCCGGAAGGTTGCGGCTGACACTGTGGATTTTGTGCTTATAAAAGCGACAGAAGGAGTAGGACTGGTGGACAGCTGCATGGCCCGCAACTATGACGGCGCTGTGGAAGCAGGATTAAAGGTGGGGTTCTACCATTTCTTCAGGTTTGACCGCGGAGGTGTGCGTCAGGGACGCCATTTCATGTATGCTACAGAAGGACGGCCAACAAGTCTGCCTATGGTGATTGATGTGGAGACGGGGGGCAATCCTGATGTGGACTATTATATGGTTGTGGGCCGTCTGCGTGATATGATCAATTTCCTGAAACGCCATGGCCAGAGGGTGATGATATATTGCAACGGAAACACCTATGACAAATATATCCGCGGCAATTTTGACGATGCTGATCTGTGGCTTGCAAGTGAGCATACTCCCGGAGTCAAGGGAGACCGCCGCGAGCTGTGGCAGCACAGCCATGCCGGCAAAGTGAAAGGAATAGCCACGCCGGTTGATATAAACACTTTCAACGGCAGCCGGAATGAATTTCTGAAATGGCTTGAAAACGACAGCGTGCCTATACAATAAAAATTGCGCGCGTACGTTTATATGTAATGACGTAAGTGTGCACTTTCAGGAGCACACAGAACAGGTTGCTTTGAACAGCCTCTAATTTAAACCAATCTCTGTGGTGACGGATTTCGCTGCCAGACATATTCCCAGAAAGAATATATTGATGAAAAATAGAATATTACCTTATGTAACAGCCGCGTTGGCACGCCCTGTGTGCCTTTTGGCGGCGTTGCTGCTGTTTTTGTCGGCGAAAGCATTGCCGGCTGACACCTATGCGTCGGCCTCGGTGCTTTCAACGGGACGATGGGTCAAGATAAGCGTGCCGCGCTCAGGTGTTTACGCCATCAATGCTTCCACACTCCGCAGTTGGGGTTTCTCAAACCCCTCCAATGTCCGCATATACGGATATGGTGCATATCGGACGGCTGACATCCTGAATTCCGCCAACTATCTTGATGATCTCCCGATGGTCCAGAGTGCGCTGACAACTGACAACAAGGTTGTGTTCTATGCCCGAGGACCCGAGACATGGCGGTCACCTGTAAGCGGACGCTTCGTTGCCAACCAGAACTTTTATACCAACGTCGGATATTATTACGTAACCGAATCGGATCAGCCCTCACGTGCCATAGAGAAGATGGGCCGTCCCGAGGCTTCATCTCCTGCCGGAGAGTTCATAGAGCGTCTCCAGCATGAACAGGAACTTGTCAGCCCCGGCGAGGCCGGCGGATTTCTGATGGGTGAGGATTTCCGTTTCACGCCCCAGCGCCAGTTCACATTCAACATGCCGGGCCGCAATGAGGATGGCATGGTATGGATGGAATGCTCTTTCGTGGCCAAGACCTACGGACAGACCTCGCAACTGACATTTGCCGTCAACGGGCAACAGCTTGACCAGATGGGCACGGATATAATTTCCAAGACAGACGCCAATGCGCATTATCACGGCACGGAAGGGCTGACACGCCGCACCCTCACCGATATAAAAGGCGAGAAACTGACCGTTGACATCCGTCACACCTCATCTGTGACAATTCACGGGGCATGGCTGAACTATCTGGCTGTTAACTATGTCCGCAATCTGGATATGGCCACCTCTGACAACGGTATCCTTTCTTTCGGAACGTCAAATTCGGCGTTGCGCCTGTCATCGGCCGATGCCTCCACCACCGTCTGGGATGTCACAGACATCTTTGACGTGAAGCGCATAGAGACCGGCGATGCCGGCGGCGGAGTCATACAATGGACAAACTCTTACGGCGGTCAGCGAGAATATGCCATATGGCGCGACAACGCCCGTTTCCCGGCTCCTGATTATGTGGGCACTGTCGCAAATCAGAATCTGCACGCCATGGAGCCCGTGAATATGGTTATAATCAGCCCGTCGGCATGGTTGAGCCAGTGCGGACGCATTGCCGAGATACACCGCAGCGAGGGCCTGACCGTGGCCATAGTGAATGCAGACCAGATATACAATGAGTTCGGTTCCGGGTCTCCGGATGTCCTCGCCATACGCCGCTTTCTGAAAATGCTGTATGACCGCGGCGATGATGCAGGCACACCATTGCGCTATTGTCTGCTGATGGGATGCGCCACCGTTGACAACCGCCATAATACAGCCGAGATGAAAGACGCCGCGCCCACCCTCCCGGTGTGGCTGGGCGGCACGCTGACCCAGAGCCTCAACGACAGTGATGGCTTTACTACAGATGATTTCATTGCAATGCTGGCCGATGATTCCGGAATCAACAAAGGTTGGGATGACATAAGCATAGCCGTGGGGCGCATACCCGTGCGCTCGGCAGCAGAAGCATCAACATATATTGACAAACTGACGGATTATGTCTACAAATCAAAGCAGACCACCTGGAAAAACCAGATAATGATGCTTGCCGATGACGATGATCAGGGCATTCACATGAGCCAGTCAGAGACAATGGTGCGTGAGTTTTCCACAGACCAACGTCAGCAGTATATACACAACAAGGTATATATAGACGCCTATGACCGCATCGGCGGAATATATCCCAAGGCCCGTGAGGAAATGTTCAGATATCTCAATGAGGGTGTACTTCTGTGGACATATATCGGCCATGCCAACAATCACTCCATGACAGGCGACGGCCAGATCACATTCAATGATCTCAACAACATGTATCTGAAGCATGTGCCCATACTCTATGCAGCCACCTGCGATTTTCTGCGGTGGGATTCAGCCACGTTGAGCGGGGGTGAACTCCTTTTCCATGAACGTTTTGGCGGAGTGATAGCCGCCATAAGCGCCACACGTCCCGTGTATATATATGACAACGGATTGTTCTCAGGCGCTATAGGGCGACAGTTCGCGGCACGCGAGAACGACGGACGTTACGGCACCATAGGCGATGTATACCGCCGCGCCAAGAACGATATCCGCGCCATGGACAGCAACGGAAATTTCACCTCCAAGACAAGCAACTCAAACCGTCTGCGCTATGTGCTGATGGGTGACCCGGCAATGCGGCTGCTCATCCCTGACAACATAGTCACCCTCAATGCCATTGATGACAGGATGGTCTCGGATGTTGACCGTCCGGAGATCGCAGCGCGCCAGACCGTTGTTTTCAAAGGAGTTGTAACCACCCCCGATGGCGTACAGCTTGATGACTACAACGGCACTCTCAACGCCACGATCTATGATGCCGAGCGTTCCACCACCACCAACGGCTATGGCGAGCACGGTGTCAAATACACATATGAGGAGATGGGCGGAAAAGTATATGCCGGCGCCACACCGATTGTAAATGGCCACTATGAGCTTCGGGTCACCCTCCCGGCTGATATAGCCGACAATTATCGGCCGGCAACAATAAACATGTATGCCGTGCCTGACAAAGATTGTCAGTATGCCGAGGCCATAGGAGTGTCGCACAATTTCTACATCTGTGGCTATGATGACACTGCCGAGCCTGATGTCACGCCTCCGGTCATAGACTCATTTGTGCTCAACCATCCCACATTCACTGAAGGCGAGCGTGTCAACTCCACTCCATTGGCAATGGCGCATGTGAGTGATGATCAGGGACTTAATCTCTCAACCTCAGGTATAGGCCACAACATGCGGCTCACTGTGGACGGCTCACAACATTTCAACGATGTGGCTCAGTACTTCACACCATCGTCAGACGGTTCCCCCTCAGGAACAATAAACTACCCTCTTTCCGACCTGCGCGAAGGTCCCCATGAACTCACATTGCGCATATGGGACATTGACGGCAATTCCACTGAGAAGACAATCTCATTCATGGTAGACAACACTGTCTCACCGCGCATATTCGATATATATTCAGATGCCAATCCGGCAACCACAACGGCCAACTTCTATCTTTCACATGACCGTCCTGACCAGATGCTCACAGTCACAGTTACGATCTATAACCTTCTTGGTGCTCCGATCTGGAATCGTTCTGTGACCGGCGTAAGTGATATGTTCCTGTCCACTCCGGTATCATGGGATATGTGCGATGCATCAGGCAAACGTGTGCCGCGCGGAATATACCTCTATAAGGCCACCATCACCTCCGATGGCGAACATTTCCAGACAAAGACACACAGAATAGCCGTTGCCAACTGAGTTTGCGAAAAAAACAGTAAATTTGCAGGATAATAGAAACAGAGATGAGTCATACACCAGCATCCAAGACATTGTCAAGCCGCCGTGCCCAGCTCCCGGAGCCGTCGCTGAGGCGTCTGCCGTGGTATCTGGCCTTTCTGACCACCCTGCGGCATGAACATGTGGAGCACGTGTCATCCACACGTATTGCCGCCGAAGTGGGTGTGGAAGCATCGCAGATAGCCAAGGACCTGTCATTTCTGGACATCCGCGGCAAGACGCGGATAGGCTATGAAGTGGCTGCCCTCGAGACCGCTTTGCGCTCATTTCTTGGATTCAACGAGGCCCATAACGGCATTGTGGTGGGTGTAGGGTCTCTGGGCTCCGCCCTTATGGCAGACCGCGGGCTGCAGAGGTATGGACTTGACATTGTTGCCGGCTTTGACATCAACCCGGCTCTCAGAGGCACACTTGTGTCGGCGCGTCCGGTATACGGCATGGAGCGTATGGCCGAGATTGTGCGCACCTGGGACGTCAGTATTGCAGCCGTGACAGTGCCCGTAGAAAATGCGCAGGCTGTGGCTGACATCATCATGGACGCCGGGATAAGGGCTATCTGGAATTTCACGCCTTGCCGCATACGCGTGCGCGAGGGTGTGGCGGTTCAGAACACATCCATCTACTCACATCTGGCCGTTATGTATAACCGTCTGGATAATAGCCCCAAACCATGAAAGCCATCTATGTCAACGCATCAGCGGCCACGGGAACGCCGGTCTATGCACTTGCCCCTGATTCAGCGGTCATAACCCGAGGCAACCCATGGTTCATGCCTTCAGACGGACAATCGGATGAGTGGCGTGCTATCTTGATGGCGGCTGCAGTCATAGATCGTCTGGGCAAGCATATCCCGGAGAAATTTGTTTCACGCTATTATAGCAACATCACCATTGCGGCCCATCCGCACAATCCGTCAGTTGCGCATGATACGGCCTGGATCCGTGACGGTGCCATTGTCCGCGGCGAGGACATTGAGTCTACAGTGCTCGACGGCACTGTTGGTATAACATGTCAGGGCAACGATTATGCATTTGACGGCGCACAGCTGCGCCGCACTCTGGATGCCGCTGTGGTCAGCGCGTCAGAATATATGACCCTCCGGACGGGCGATATGGTCATGGTCCCTGTGACTTTGCCTGCGATTCCGCTGGCTGAGCGCATGGATTTTGAAGTCGCCATTGGGGGCAAACGCATACTCAGATTCAAAACCCGATAATAAAAATAATTCTCTCTTGTCACAAAAGAAACATTATGAGATATCCTATAAAAAAACTTCTTTACAATAATCTCCGCACATTTGCACTGATTGTGGCCGGAGTGACGGCTATTCTGACAACGGTTGATCTTTCAGCACAAGGAAAGGTGACCCATCCGGCCAATTCAAAATTTGCCAAAGGGAAATGGGTGCGTGTGAAAGTGCCCGGTGACGGCATATGTCAGATAACCTTTGAGCAGCTGAAAGAGTGGGGCTTCTCCAACCCGAATATCGTACGTGTTTTTGGCTACGGACCGGCAACACTACAGCATAACTGTTTCAGGGACGGGGAGATGACAGACATATATCCCACCAAGCATATGACCACATCCGACCACCGGCTGTTGTTTTATGGCGCCGGAGCCTCATATCCGGTGATTGACCGTGTCTTTTCCGGCAACTCATGGAATGTGGTTTCGAAACGAAGCTATTATTCCACTGAGAGCTACTACTTTATTACAGACAGTCAGGAGAATATACAAGAGGAATATATAGAAGATATAGCCTATCAGCCCACGGGCTATGCTGTGCTCAACACGCACGTACATCTTGAGATAGAAGACATAGACAAGTATAATCCCGGTAAAGGCGGAGCCATATACCATAACCGGCGTCTGTCACCGGGAGAGACTGTAGAGGCGCGCTTTCCCATCCGTGATTTTTCAAGCACGGAGGGCCATCTGGCACGTGTGGATTTCCGGATAGCCGCCAAAGGCGATATGGCGGGTAAGATGACAGTCGATATCCCTGACGGGCTTGAGGCCACCAATGTGTCGGCAAGTACAACGACCGATGCAGCCTCAAGTCTCAACTCATACCGTTACAGTGAGTACACATCATACACTCAGTTCAAGAACGCGGAAAATGGCGGTAGGATAAACGACGGCACATACACTTTCTCCACCACCGTGCCCACAAGTCCCCGCTTCTCATACGTGGCCTATGACTATGCCTCTCTTGCATATCGGCGCAACAACATTCTGTTGCCCGATGAGAGCTTCATGATCATGCATTTCCCGCAGGCCATGAAAGGACAGCCTGTCATAATGAGAGATGTGCCGAGCAGAACAAGTTTTCACATGTGGGACATATCAGACCCGACAGAGGTCAGATCTTACAGAACGATTTACGATGATGAACTGCACACGGTCACAGCCACATTCCCGTACAGGTATCTGCCGGGAGCCACGTCATCAGACCCGGATTTCCGTTCATTCGGAGCGCGAATAATAGCGTTCAATACCAACATGCAGTTCCCTGAGGCGGAATTTGCCGGAAACGTGAAAAAACAGAACATACATGGTGATCCTACGCCTGAAATGGTAATTGTGACCACTGAAGAATTGCGGCCATACGCCGAACAACTTGCACAGGCTCACAGACAGACCGATGGCATAACAGTGAATGTATATACACAGCAGGAAGTCTATAACGAGTTCTCATACGGCAACCGTGACGCCATGGGCATAAGACGCATGGCAAAGATGTTCTATGACCGCAGCACATCACTGTCCCAGTTTAAATATCTGCTGATGTATGGCGCTACGACATATGACAACCTCGGAGTTGAACTTCACAGCGACAATGAACAGCTTTTGTGCTATGAAGCGGAAAGCTTCGGAAACGACTGGGGAGCACCCCGCGCAAACAACATCAACTACTGCAGTGACATGTTCTTTGCATTTCTTGATGACAATTATGACCCGAATCAGCAGCACCGTCAGCAATGTCAGATAGCGGTGGGACGCATTCCCGCAACAAACGCCGGCGATGCAGCAGCCGTGAACCGCAAGATAATATCGTACATCACCAATCCGCCGGCTCCTGAAAACTACATGCGTGCCGTGCTCTTCTCCGATGATGGCGACAACAGCGGTCATCTCAATCAGTCTCTGGAACTGGACACCCTGCTCATGGAGGCAAGAAACCTGACAATCATACGCCCTCACAACTCCCTGTATCCACGTGGCGTTGAGAATGAAGGCGCAAGGAAACGTCTTGTCGAGGCACTCCGGCAAGGAACAGGGTTGTTCAGCTATACAGGGCATGGAAATCCCCGCGAGTTCACGGCTGAAAAACTATATAGCCAGACGCTTATCAATTCTACAGAATATCCCGTATGGCCGTTTGCCATGCTGTCTACCTGCAACGCATATACCCTTGATGCCAATCTGCGTCATATAGGTGAGAGCATGCTCTTCAAAGAAAATGGAGGCGCCATAGGTGTGGTTGGTGCGTGCCGTGAAGTGTATATGCTTATCAACCAGATGATAAATGAGGCGATAATATCCGCTTACGGCTATGCCACTCCCGGATCAACCGTCGGCTCCGTATACCAGACAGGTTTCAACAATGCACTGAACCGATGCTCAGGCACAGAATCGTTCCGTAACATAATGTGTTACAATCTTTGCGGAGATCCTGCTGTCCGTCTCTCAGTCCCTGACCGTCATCTCAGAATAAAGAAAATAAATGGCGTGGACCTTTCGGCATCAGACCAGACTGTCACAGTGCGTCCGTATGATGAGATCACTGTTGAAGCCGAGGTGTGGAACGAGACAGGGGCAATGGAGTATAATTTTGCCGGCGATGCACTTGTGGAACTGTATGAGTCGCCACATACCACTCAGGTCATCCAAAAAACCGAAGCCGATAAAATCAGAGATGTCACTCTCGACGAGAATCTCATAGTCCAGACACGTGTGCCTGTAGAAAAAGGCATTGTCAAGGCGACATTCCGTGTGCCCTATACCGTCTATAACGGACGTAACAGCCGAATAGTGATTGTGGCCAGAAGCAATGATGAAGCTCCGGCACAGGCATCTGTCACAGACCGCGTGTATATTGACGGGCAGGCCGATGCCGCCGATGTTGAGATCATCCCTCCTGTTATAGACAATTTCTATATTGTGGGTCATGACATGGCTCAGGCCGTTCCTCAGGATATCGTGCTGCGTGCCGGCGTGACACTTGGCAACGGCGGCATGAGTGTGGGCTCATCCATAGGCGCCGGGATGAAAATGCTTATTGATGACTTCACGTCACTTGACGGCATGCTCCAGTCTGTGACCGTGAACGCTGACAATACGGCCACGGTCGAGATTCCGGTTTCAAGCATGTCTGACGGTGCGCACACTGCCACGCTTGTTGTGACAGACAATTTCGGGACACGCGTGGAAAAGACAATCTCATTCATAGTGCGCAATTCCACAACACAGTCGGAACTCTATGCAGATACAGATATAGCGCGCGAGAGTATGGAATTTGATATGGATGACTATGAGGTGTCATCCGGCCACTCGCGGCTCATTATCACGGACGCTTCAGGAAAAACCGCATTCTCGGCTGAGGGTATCACTTTCCCTTATAAGTGGGACCTGAAAGGGTTTGACGGCAACCCCGTTCCGGACGGCTTGTACAATGCTGTGTTCATGCAGCAGAAAGAAACCGGATTCCATTGGTCTACGGCATGGGAGTTCGTGGTGATAGCACCTACTGTAAATCCCTGAGACTGAATATTACATAAAAGGCCATGTATAGCGGCCCCGTCGCACAATATTCAGCGACGGGGCGCGTTATATACTAAGAACATAGAAAAATACATTCAAATATAACAGACCGATATCTGTTCCAATAAATAGAAAATGAATAAAGCAATCCGCTATATCACAGTACTGTCATTGGCAGTGGGAGCATTCAATGTCGCCCATGCCGACGGCAACGAAATCAAGGATTCAGAATTCAACCCGATCACAACCGGCGTCACATCGCTCTCCATAGCGCCTGATGCACGAGGCGCGTCAATGGGCGATCTTGGAGCTGCCACAGAGCCTGATGTAAACTCCCAGTTCTGGAATCCGTCAAAATATGCATTCGCCTATTCGTCAGGCGGTGTCTCTCTAAGCTATACTCCGTGGCTGCGCAAACTTATCAATGACATTTTTCTTGCCAACGTCTCCGGTTATTTCAAACTCGGCAGCGGTGACAATCAGGCCATAAGCGCCTCTTTGCGCTACTTCTCGCTTGGTGAAGTGACGACAAATGATCATGGCGGCGAAACCTCCCAAAGCCTTAACCCCTATGAATTGTCTGTTGATGTGGGTTATTCACGCAAGCTTTCGGAGAAATTCTCCATGGGCGTTGTGTTCAGATATATCTACTCTGACCTCGGGTTCTCGGCGTCATATGCCGGCAATCAGTCAACCGGAGCATCCGCGTTCTCGGCTGATATATCCGGATATTTCCAGACATGGCCCGTCATTGGTCGCAGCGAGTGCCAGTGGGCGTGGGGATGGAACATATCAAACATAGGTACGAAAGTATCATATAACAACGGTAACTATCCGGCGTTCCTGCCCACAAATCTCCGTCTGGGAACCTCATTCACATTTCCGTTGGCGGATTATCACAATCTGGCTATAAACCTTGATGCCAACAAGTTGCTTGTACCTGCGCGTCCCCGTGAAAAAGACTATGACACAAGCACCACCGAGGGGCAGGATGAATATCAGCGCGCTGTGAAAGACTGGGAGAACATGTCCCCGATAACCGGCATATTCAAGTCCTTCTCAGATGCTCCCGGCGGCTTCAAGGAAGAACTCAGAGAAATAACATGGAGTCTGGGCGCCGAATACAGCTACAACAATCAGTTTTTTCTGCGCGCCGGTTATTTCTATGAGAACGCCATGAAAGGCAACCGTCAGTATTTCGGCATCGGTGCCGGCTTCTCCCTCAATGTGGTGCGTCTGGATGCATCCTATATGCTTGCCACCGCACAGACATCTCCGCTTGACCAGACCCTTCGCTTCACCCTGTCGTTTGACATGGATGGTCTGCGTGACCTGTTGGGCAAGCGCAAACGTCGTTAATCTGTTAAAGATATGCGCATAGGGTCCGGATTTGATGTTCACCGTCTTGTGGAAAGCCGACGCTGCATTGTCTGCGGTGTGGATATTCCCCATGCCCGGGGACTTGCAGGCCACTCGGATGCGGATGTGGCCATACACGCACTGTGCGACGCTCTGCTCGGAGCTGCCGCGTTGGGAGACATAGGGACACATTTTCCGGACAATGATGCAGCATTTTCAGGCATAGACTCACGGATATTGCTGCGTGATGTTGTGGCGTTGCTGACTGCCGGAGGGTATAAGATTGTGAACGTTGACATCACCATCATTGCTCAGGCGCCTAAGATGGCCCCCCACATTTCCGCCATGCGTGCAAATATGGCCGAGGATCTTGGCATACACATGGACTATGTGTCTGTCAAAGCCACAACCACTGAGCATCTCGGATTTACAGGCCGCGGGGAGGGAATTGCCGCGCAGGCCGTCGCGCTAATAGATAATCTCTGATTTCGTGCCGCCTATGAGAATGGAATTGCCTGTAAAAGCCGGTGATGCAGCCACACAGACTATTGAAATAGACAATGGTCGCGCTGTCATAATAGGAGCCAACGGTGCCGGAAAGACTCGCTTTGCCAGACATATCTCACGTCAGTTGGGGGAGAAAGCATTCACTCTCAATCTGGTAGAGGCTCTTTATAAGGATTCTGTGCCTGATGCCGAAGCATCTGACACAGACAGACTGTTCATGGCGTCACATCTGCCTGAGTATGAAAAGAATCGTTCCCAGACGCCACTGGAACGGCTCATATCCATGCTTATGCATGAAGAACTTGAACAGATGCTTGCCTACAAATTCGGAGACTCAAAAGAAGACACTACACTCCCTCATACTCGCCTTGACACCCTGATGGAACTGTGGAAACGAATATTTCCACAGAATGATGTGCTTGTTGAGGGAGGAAAACTCCTTTTCAGGAACGGAATGGCGGCTGATTCATTTCCCGTGCGCAGGCTGAGCCATGGCGAGAGGGCAGTGCTCTATTACGGAGCGGCAATGTCATATGCGCCTCGGAATTCCGTGATTTTTGTGGATAGTCCCGAGATGTTTCTGCACCCCTCAACGATGCAGCTTCTGTGGAACACCCTTGAGGCGATGCGATCGGACTGTACGGTTATCTACGTGACACATGACGTGGAATTTGCCGCCTCACGCGCCGGCGCCACTGTGATATGGGTGCGCGCCTGTGACATATCCGCGCCAACAGGACCTGTGTGGGATTATAATGTGTTGCCTCCTCAGGATGCAATAGATGACAAAATGTACATGACCATCCTCGGGGAGCGCCGCAGTGTGCTTTTTATCGAGGGAGACCAACGGTCAATAGATGCGAGGCTTTATCCGATGATCTTTCCTGACAGGTCAGTCAAACCGCTGGGAAGCTGCAACAAAGTCATAGAATCCACACGCACGTTCAATGACCTGAACGGACTGCATCACATGTCCGCTGCCGGCATAGTTGACCGCGATCGTCGCGATGACGCCGAGGTTGACTACCTGCGCCGCAAAAACATCATGGTGCCGGATGTGGCTGAGATTGAGAATATCCTGTTGCTTCCGGAAGTGGTGCGAAGTGTTGCCGGTGCATGCGGGAAAAATCCGATGCATGTGTTCAATTCCGTGTCAAAGTCAATTATGGCGATGTTTCGGCATGATCTGCATCAGCAGGCCATGCTTCATACCCGCCACAGAGTGAAACGTACACTTGAATATCGTGTTGACGGCCGTTTCGCTGACATCAATGCCCTTGAAAAACACATGGACGCCCTTATTGAGGAAATTGACGCACGGGGTCTCTATGACAGCTTCTGCCGCCGCTTCCACAGTCTGCTCCGCGACAATGACTATCGGGAAATACTTAAAGTCTATAACCAGAAATCAATGCTCTCCGGTTGCAACGTGGCCGGTCTTTGCGGACTTAAGAACAAAGACGAGTATATAGACAGGATCATGGAGATTCTGCGTGGCGACACGCCTTATGCCGACACTATACGCAAGGCTGTCAGAGCTGCTTTGAGTGCACCTGCTGTTTTTTGATTTCATAGACAATAAAACGCCGTCTGCATGCGTTTTATATGGAAGAAACGCTACACAACGGCTGTGTGGCGCTTACATATTCCAATCAATATTGAATTGAAAACAAAGCACATATACATATTTGTTGCACTTTTAGGTATGATTGCCTGCTGCCAGTCGGCAATGGGACGCACATTCAATGACAAGCTGCAGAACCGCCCATATGCGGACAACAGACGCTGGCATCTCGGCTTCTCTGTCGGTGCGTTTGTTCAGGATCTGAAATTCTCTCACAACGGAATGGTGACGGAAAATGGCGAAAGCTGGTATATGGAACAACCCTCCTATTCGCCGGGATTCTGCGTGAACGGACTCTTTGACCTTCGCCTCAACAACTATTTCAATGTCAGAGTCAGTCCCGGCATGTATTTCGGCAACCGTGACGTTCATTTCATTGATGTGAATAATCCAGATAGCAAGGAGCGACAGAACATCAAGAGCGCTTATGTTGTGGCGCCGGTTGATCTGAAATACAGCGCTGTGCGCCTGCGCAACATACGCCCTTATGTGACCACCGGCATGATGGCCGCTTTTGATGTGTCCAAGAAGCGGTCTGACTTCCTGAAACTGAAGAGTACGGATCTTTACTGGACAGTGGGATTCGGCTGCGACTTCTATCTGCCATACTTCAAACTTATTCCGGAGGTCAAGTTCTGTCTGGGGCTGACTGATGTTCTGCAGCATGACCGCCCTGACCTTGTCGATGAGCCGGAGAAACTGAAATTCACCCAGAGCCTCAAGAAAGCGGTGTCGAAAATGATAGTGCTAACTTTCTATTTTGAATGATGAAGCTACTGCGTAAAACAGCGATATATATCATCGCGGGTGTGATGATGCTCCTCATGGCAACCACAGCGCGGGCACAGACAGATCCCCAGTTCTCGCAATATTATGCCGTGCCGACTTTCTATAATCCGGCTGCCGTTGGCCGCACCGACTTTCTGAACATACGCGGCGGAGGCCGCATGCAGTGGGTGGGTATAGACCATGCGCCGGTGTCATTTGTTCTTGCCGCCGACATGCCTTTCAAATTCATCGGCAAGCGTTTCGGTACAGGTCTTGTAATGAGCCAGGAGAGCATAGGCCTTTATAAGACATTGACATTGAACGCGCAGATTGCTTTCAAACTGAAAAAATGGGGCGGTGAGTTCACATTTGCCTTTCAGCCGGGCATGTATGACCAGGCATTCAGAGGCAGTGATGTGAAGTTGCCTGATGACGATGACTATCATCAGGGAACCGATGACGCCATACCCACGCAGGACCTCCATGGCACCGCCTTTGACATTGGCGCCG
The DNA here is from genome assembly GCA_030536615.1 of Bacteroidales bacterium. Lineage (GTDB taxonomy): Bacteria > Bacteroidota > Bacteroidia > Bacteroidales > Muribaculaceae > CAG-873. The sequence goes on from JAUNPQ010000007.1 coordinate 52,221, forward strand.
GAGTCTGGTATGAGCATCGCCACTGGTGGGCAGGCCTGTCATGCACCCACATCACATCGCCGTCGGTGACACTCAACAGCGATGGTGGCGGAGCAGGTGACACCGGTGCCGGACAACACCTCTATGAATTTCAGGCCGGCCGTACGGTTTATTTTATGGCCGGAGGCAATATTCCATTGAAAAATACGTTATTTGAAGTGATGCCGTCTGTGCTTGTCAAGAGTGATTTCACATTCACGACAGCTGAGATCAACGCCCGGGCGCGTTACCGTAAATTTCTGAGTTTTGGCGTGGGCTACCGTTGGAACGACGCAGTAACAGCCACCGTGGCCGCTGAAATAAAGAATTTTTATATAGGATACAGCTATGACTATCCTGTCTCCGCAATAGCAAAAGCCTCGTCAGGCAGCCATGAAATCATGGTCGGGTATCGTCTGAAACTCAATCTTGGCGAGAAAAACAAAAACAGACACAAAAGCATCCGCTTGATGTAAACCGAAAAAGAAAAACCAATCAACAAGATATGAAACGCAACAATATAATGCTTACCGTTGTAGCCGCAACCACCGCCGTGGTTATGGCCGCATGCGCCACCGGCTCATCAGGCACGGCCGGCGGTGAAGTCACAGGCATAGGGGGAGCCTCATGGGCCGAGCCTACTCCTTACGGCATGGTGCTGGTGGACCGCGGTTCGATGAAAGTTGGTGTCGGCGAGGCTGACAGCGCATGGAATCTTGCCGCCGATGCCCGCGGAATAAGCGTGGACGGATTCTGGATGGACGAGACCGAGATCACAAACAGCAAATACAAACAGTTTGTGTTCTGGGTGCGTGACTCCATTATCCGCGAACGTCTTGCCGACCCTGCCTATGGCGGTAATGAAGACTTCAAGATTGAGGAAGACCGCGAGGGCAACCCCGTGCGTCCGCATCTGAACTGGAACAAGGCCATACCCTGGCGCAACCCCAATGAAGACGAGGCCCGCGCCATAGAGAGCGTATACCGCACAAACCCCATCACCGGCGTACGTGAACTTGACGGAGAACAGCTCAACTACCGCTATGAAGTGTACAACCACACCGAGGCCGCCAAACGCAAGCACCGTCTTGATCCGCGCCGTAGGGTCTACAACACAGACCTCCCCGTGCCCACCGGGACACCCGTGATAAGCAAGGATACGGCCTACATCAATGATGAGGGTGAGATAATCCGTGAGACCATCACCCGCGGTCTGACCGGTGACTATGACTTCCTGAACACATACATTGTCAACGTTTATCCTGACACCACCGCATGGATAAATGACTTTGAGAATTCATACAATGAGCCGTACGTACGTCTTTATTTCAGCCATGGCGGTTACAATGAATATCCTGTTGTGGGAGTGAGCTGGGAACAGGCCAATGCCTTTGCCAACTGGCGTACCGACTACCTGCGCCGCTCATTGGGCAAAGAAGGAATATATGTGGAACCATACCGCCTTCCCACCGAGGCCGAATGGGAATTCGCAGCCCGTGCCGGCGTAAACGAGAATAAATATCCCTGGGATGGTGACCTGACCATGAGCGATGACAAAGGATGTTTCTATGCCAACTTCAAGCCTCAGGAAGGCAATTATGTCAAGGACGGTCACGTCATCACCTCACGTGTGGGCACCTATGCACCAAATGATTTCGGTCTCTATGACATGGCCGGCAATGTGAGTGAGTGGACTTCCACGGCCTTTACTGAAAGTGTGGGCAAACTCCAGAATGACCTCAACCCGCAATATCGCTATGATGCCGCCAAAGAAGATCCGTACAAGATGAAGCGCAAGATTGTGCGCGGCGGATCATGGAAAGATGTCTCCCATAACATACGCTCTGACTTGCGCATGTGGGAATATCAGAACGAGCAGCGCTCATATATAGGTTTCCGCTGTGTACGTTCACAGATAGGATTTGCCAAAGGGAACAAAAGTAAAAAATGACAATCATCGCAACCATATAACAGGGCGGCGTTCTTTCTCCCGGAAAGATAATACGCACAGCCCACTCAAAAACAGACCATGAGCAAGAACAAAGCAAAGAAACGCGGGGGCATATTTTCCGCAAAAGGCCAACGCTTCTTCAATTTCGCATATTCAATAGGTGCCGCCATTGTGATATGGGGCGCACTCTTCAAAATATTGCACCTGCCCGGCGGCAATACGCTTCTGTCAATAGGCATGGGTACGGAGGTACTGATGTTTGTGCTTACTGCTTTTGACCGTCCTCCCCGTGAGTATGCCTGGGAAAACGTTTTCCCGCAGCTTGACAAAGGAAAGGACGCGGAAGAAGAGGAGACCGAGTCTGATCTTCCTGATGCAGAGACAATCGTTGCAGAGGTTGGCGCCGATGCTGACACAGATGTGTCTGCAATGCCCGCAGGCGCCGGTCAGACAATAATAGTCAGCGGCGGTGGCAGTGGCGCATTCGCGGCATCAGGAATTTCCGCTGCACAGGCTGAGACCGCTCCGGCAACCCCCAGCGATGTGACCATGGACTACACAGCCCAGGTGGCATCACTTGCTGACGAAATGCGTCGTCTGCATGAGAGCACAGCGGCACTCAACACAGTCAGTGAGACGCTGCTTGCCTCATACAAGGCTATTACTGACAATTCAGCCGACATAACCCGCACATCATCCGGATATGTTGAGCAGCTCTCGGACCTGAACCGTAACATACAGGGGCTGAATACTATTTATGAGATCCAGCTTAAAAGTATATCCTCTCAACTTGACAGCATAGAGCGCGTGAACCGCGGCATAAAAGACATACGTGACATGTATGAGAAGAGTGCCGAACAGAGTGCAAGATATTGCGAGGAAACCGAGAAGATGGCACGCTACATGCAGCAACTCAACAAGGTATATGAGAAGATGATCCACGCCATGACCGTCAACCCCATGATGGCATCCGGGCTTGCGCGTGACAATGCTGCGGAGGGTCAGGGCAATGCCTGACTATTCCCATAAGAAAACAAAAGCCATATAACAGAAAATGAGCGAAAATGTAAATAGACTGTCGCCGCGTCAGAAGATGATAAACCTTATGTATATCGTCCTGACAGCTATGCTGGCATTGAATGTGTCATCTGATGTGCTTGATGGTTTTACACAGGTGCATGAGGGACTGACGCGTTCAAATGACAATGTCAGTTCACGTAACGGCGCCATATATGGGCAGTTGGAGGCGTTTGCGGCGCAGAACCCCGAAAAAGGGCGTGTATGGCTTGACCGTGCCACAGAAGTGCGCCGTGAGACAGCGCGCATGTATCGGCTCGTTGACTCATTCAAGATGGAGATTGTCCGCAAGGCCGACGGTCCGGAAGGTGATCCTGACAACATAGTGAGCCGTGATGATCTTGAAGCTGCAGCCGTGGTGATGCTCTCACCCGGAAAACGCGAAGGCGAACGTCTGCGACACAGCATTGAGAACTACCGCAGTTTTGTGACTGGTTTTGTGCCTGACTCCACCAAGCGCAAGAGCATAGAAAGTGCATTGTCCACCATGCCTGTCAGACGGGCCGGACAACTTGCTCCCCAGGCTTGGGAAGATGCCAAGTTCGACCAGCAGCCGGTTGTGGCCGCTGTGACACTCCTGTCAAAACTCCAGAACGATATACTCTATGCCGAGGGCGAGGCCCTGACGCATCTGCTTGGACAGGTTGATGCCGGTGACGTCCGCGTCAACGAACTCAATGCATTTGTGATTCCACAGTCAAGACTTGTGATGCGCGGCGGCGAATATCAGGCCAGCATTGTTCTTGCTGCCATTGACACCACCCAGCGGCCTTCAGTGTTTGTGAACGGAAACCGTCTGCCCGGTGACAAAGGATTGTACACCGTCCATACCGGCACAACCGGCACATTCACCTATCGCGGATATATACAGCTTCCACATGACGACGGCACAGTCAGCAAATATGATTTCAGCTCCGAATACACCGTTATTGAACCCATGGCTACAGTGTCTGCCACAATGATGAACGTGCTCTATGCCGGTATAGACAATCCGGTGTCGATATCTGTTCCCGGTGTCCCCATGAATGCTATCTCGGCAACAATGACAAACGGCACACTCACCCGCAACGGGGATCATTGGGTGGCACGTCCTGCCGCCATAGGCAAAGAGGCTGTTGTCTCCGTCACAGCTACCATGGACGGACGTCCCGTGAATGTTGCCACAACAACATTCCGTGTGCGCAAACTTCCCGATCCCACCGCATATATAGCATATAACGACGGAAAAGGGAACATTGACCATTACAAAGGAGGCAAACCTTTCAGCAAAGCCTTGTTGATGGCAGCCCAGGGCCTTGACGCAGCCATCGATGACGGATTGCTGGACACAAAGTTCACTGTGATCAGTTTCGAAACAATCATATTTGACTCAATGGGTAATGCGATGCCTTATGTCAGCGACGGCTCACGCTTTTCCGCACAGCAGCGACAGGCATTCCAGCGTCTGACACGTGGAAAACGCTTCTTCATATCACGCATACGCGCCAAAGGGCCTGATGGAACAACACGTGACCTCTCTCCCATGGAAGTCATAATAGGCTGACCATCCATATGCAACCTGAAAATATCTCAACCATAAGAATACAGAAGATTATGAACAACATATTGAAACGCCTCACTTTGATTTCCGCAGCTCTGATGATGCTCTCAGTCCCGATGATGGCTCAGCAGAGTTCGTCGACGCTGACACGCCGCAGTGCGGCTGATAAGGCCCGTAACCGTCAGGAGACAGGAGCGCCGAAGGTCTCAGACCGCCTGCAGGCGCATTACGATGATGCCGGCAAATCAATCACAGATGCTGACAGACAATGGATGCGTGTCATATACCGCGAAATTGACCTTGACAAGGACAAAAACGCTCCACTCTACTTTCCTGAGGATAAAATCGGTGATCAGGAGAACCTGTTCAGAATAATCATGCGTCTGGTTGCAAACAACCAGCTGCCGGTGTATGAATATCTTGATGGCCGGGAGATATTTACAGATGAATATCGCGTGAAAGTCCGTGACCTCCTTGACCGCTTCCACATTATATATACTGATGCCAAAGGTAGCACCGAGAAAAATCCACGATTCAACATCGAGGAAAGCGACGTCCCCACAACAGAGGTGCTGAGCTACTTTGTGATAGAACGTTGGGAGTTTGACACACGCCACAACCGCATGCGCACAATCGTCGAGGCCATCTGTCCCGTACTGCACCGCTCAGGTGATTTTGGCGGCGAAGCCGTCAAATATCCTATGTTCTGGATAAAGTATTCCGATCTGCGCCCATGGTTGTCACAGCAGACTATTTTCACCACCGATGACAACAACCTGCCCACATGTTCATACGACGATTTCTTCAATCTGACCATGTATGACGGCAACATCTACAAAACCCGGAATCTGCGCAACAAATCAATGATGCAGCTCTATCCCGATCCCGATGACATGCGCCGCGCTCAGGACAGCATTCAGGCGCGTCTTGACAAATTCGAGGACAAATTATGGGTGCCTGATCGTGAGGACGTCATCGCAGATCGTCAGAAGCGCGACAACAAAGAAGTTGCATCTGCAGGCGGCCATACCGATGAAACAAGTGTGGAAGCTGTTGTGGAAGAACCTGCAAAGACAGCAAAACGATCCACAAAACGTTCATCAAAGAAACATCCCAAAGTGAAAGAGACCAAGACAAAGACACAGTCCTCAGCCACACGTTCAGTGCGACGCCGCAAATAAACGTGCAATTTTTACCCGAAAAATTTGCACAGTTGAAAAAAAGTTGCGACCTTTGCATCGCAAACGCGAAATCGTTGCCGGTGCGTTTGTCCAACATGCGAAAATAGCTCAGTTGGTAGAGCACGACCTTGCCAAGGTCGGGGTCGCGGG
>JAUNPQ010000068.1 GCA_030536615.1 Bacteroidales bacterium
GGGGACACAAGGATTTTCAGTCCTTTGCTCTACCAACTGAGCTATGACACCATTTGTTTTTTTGCACTGCAAAGGTAGAACCTTTTTTTGAAATATACAAGTGTTTTGTGATTTTTTGTGCGCAAAGTTCACCGCAAAGTTTCCAATAAGAAGTGCAACGGCTGATATACTCATTTTTTTATGTCACTGTGAATCAAACTTTGGCATATAAATTCTTTTTTTCACAGGCTTCTTATGAAGGAGTTGAGGTCAATGTCTTTGGGGAGGGAGAAGCGGGTGCGGAGGCGGTAGCGGGCTTTGGTGACGCTGTCTCGGGAAATGCCTAAGGCAAGCGCTATCTCGTCGTTGCGCTTGTTGAGCCGGATGAGCATGCATATCAGTTCGTTGCCGGTTGACAGCCCGGGGTATTTGTCCCGCAGCCGTTCCAGAAAACCCGGATATAGTTCGGAAAATTTGTGCCGGAACTGTACTTCATCTTCTTTTACAAGCAATGATTGGATTATCAGTGGCTGGTTCTCCTCATCGGTCTGGACTTCTTTGGCTTGAAGTGTCTCACTCAATCTTTTCAATTCCTGATTCAGGAATATACTGGAGGTAATTAGATTGTTGATGTCTTGCTGTTTTTGTGCGATAAGTCTTTGGTGTTTCTTGCTCTGTCTGATAAAATATAGGGCCACTACGACAATCACCATAATGATCAGGATTACAAGAATGATATTTCGCTGCTTTGACAAGCGCAGGTTGTTCTCAAGCATTTCATTCTTTTCTTTTTGCTCCTGTGTCCTGTATCGGAAGTCCGCGCCAATGAGAGCGTCTGCTTTCTGGCGTGAGATTATGGTATCGTGAAGCTGGGCTGTTTCTTTATAGATCGCGGCAAGTTTGTTGCCGTTGCCTGTTTCGGCATAGCTTTTGGCCATGAGCTGGAGCGCCCATTCAATATTTTCGGTGATGCCTTCCTGACGGATTCTATCCAATTCCTGTTCCATCATTGAAATGCCTTTATCAATGTCACCAAGAAGTATATAGCCGCGTCCCAAAAGGAAACGTCGACTTCCATGTAGTTGATTGTCAATGGCTATGATGCTCTCCAGATCTTTTATAGCCTCCTTTATGGAATCGGTCGCATATCCTCCGTGCAAAATGATGGTAGCGGCCCGGTCGCTTCTGGCGAACATCGCCATATTGTCCGCCAACTCCTTGTCGCTGACAAACTGGGCGGTATAGAGAGCATTGTCAAGGCAGTATAGCGAAGAGTCCAATTTATTTTCATAATCGAAAATCGCGCTCCGCATACGCCAGAGATCCGGAAGACGATCCGGGTAATTTCTCCGGGCGAAAGAGATGGCATCATTGCTTTTGGCCAGAGCCTCGTCGTAAAGTCCTATTCTTATATACAGATTTGACATATTTCCGTAAAGCTTCACCACCGCTTCGGGGTCAATCTCCGTGAGTTTATTTGCTTTAAGCGAATCGGCTGCTTCCTGTAGATAAAGCATGGCTTCGGCATACTCTCCGGAACGTGACAGAAAGTACCCTAATTGCGACAGCACTGCGACGGCAGGTTCTTTCGATTTGCCGCGTCTCACATCCTCAACGGCCTCTCTCTGCATAGCGATATATTCGCTTGCCGGAGCATTTTTCAGCTTCAGCGCCATGGCATGCTCATGCTTCGACTTTGCAATAGGCCGTTCTTCCTTCTGATTGTGCTTATCCGAGCATGCTGAAAGCAGTATGCCGACGATTGTTATTATAATGATAGGAAACCTCATCGTATTCTGATTTAGTTCAAAGATACGTCTTAATATCTGAAATATCTGACGAAATAAGCAAAAACTGCTTTTGTTCATGATTTTGTCCATTAAAATGCCGCCGATGACATCTGTCCATGTTTATGTCCACGTAAAAATATCTGCGGCTCTCGTGATGGATGTCTAATTTTGCTGCTCATTCCAATTGGCGCTCACGCGGGTTGAGCTGCATCAAGGTACTTTACCGACCTTCCATTTTTTCGCAAATCTTATCTATGAACAGCTATATCAGAGTATCAATTGTCCTGTTGGTCCTTTCTTTCCCATCGCTTCTTGTCAAAGGATTGGAAAGAGAGACATCCATAACTGAAGAGCGTTCATCCCGGTCTGTTGCCGTGGAAGGTTCAACGGTTTCCCGCAGTTTCTATATGAATCTGCGGAGCAATATGCTTTGTGATGCTGCTTTGATTCCCAATCTGGGCGCTGAATTCTATGTGGGACGCAATCTGTCAGTAGGAGCTGCTTTTTATTATGCCTGGTGGGAAAATGACATACGTCATCGTTATTGGGACGTTAATGGGTTTGAGATCAATGCAAGATGGTGGGTCGGACGCCAGTCACGCATCAAACCGCTCTCCGGCCATCATATAGGGTTTTACACTCAGATACTTGTCTGGGATTTCGAATTTGGTAACAAGGGTTATATAGGTGGCATTCCCGGTCATACTATTTTTGACCATCCTCAGATCGGCGCGGGTGTTGAATATGGCTTTTCGCTTCCTGTTTCAAGGAGACTGAATCTTGACTTTTCTCTTGGCGTGGGGTATCTCGGTGGCAAAGTATATACGGCTACATGGACAATCTGTCAGGTGTCATCTTTACAAACGAGAAAGTGAGCCGCAGCGGGTCAGACTGGACTTACGTCAACACACAGTATTGGACTGCCGGCCATGACTATTGGTTCTGTGCCATCGCTCCCTTTGGAGCTGCCGGGTATGACGCACCATCAACTCTTCCGGGAACGGCAGGCACTGAGGAATTCGGCACTCTGACATTCGACAACTCCCAACAGGTGGACCTCTGCTATGCCGCTCAGAACAAGGTGACCGGAATGGCAAGCGGCAACGCACCTGTCGCTTTCACATTCAAGCATCTTCTGTCCCGCACAAAGTTCACTTTCAAGAACGAGGCCACCAATCAGAATGTGAAGTTTGTGATCTCCGATATCAAAATCACCGATGCCGTGCAGAAAGGAACGATCACCCTCGGAAACGGCGCTGCATGGACGGCAACCGCTGACAACGTAAACGGCGAACTTGCCTATACTATCGCCGGTACCGAACTTGCGCAGAACGCAACACTCGCTTCTTCTCCGGTTTACCTGCTGCCAATAGCCGGAGTATATACCGTGACTTTCCGCGTCAAGGTACTTCAGGGAACCGTTGAAGTAGGCGAGTATGACAAGACTGTAACCATCCCTGACACAGTCACTCTTACACGCAATTTCTCCTATAACTTCACCTGCTCTCTCACTTACGCGAATGTTGTGACCGATGCAGAGCCCATTGTGTTCACTGTTGAGGGCGTAGAAGATTGGGCTGACTATACTGACAATGAAATTGCAATCTGATAATCTATAACTTTACTACACTTCAACTCTTCATTTTTTCAACATTGGGCGGTGTGAGAATCATCTCCGCCGCCCAATTCCATCTATATCCGGCAATACATCTATGCATATATTTAAAGGCCTTATTATTTCTGTATGCTCTGTCATTATGTTTATCGGGTGTTCCGAAGATATTGACATTCCGGGCCCGGAGTTACAATCTGATGATAGAATATCTTTTGCCGTCGATGCCATGACGTGGGGAGAAAAATCCCATAGCCGGTCATCAGCGCCGGAGAGCGCAGGACCGGATTTTATGCTCCGCTCAGCCGACGGCTGTGACTCGCTCTTTGTCACGACTGCTGTAACGGATGGTATTGCCGTTGGCGACTCCTTTGCCAAAAGCAGAAATGTACAGGTCTCAGACACGGAGGGCCTCACATCATTCGGATGCATTGCCTATACCATTCAAGGTGGGTATAGCCATTTTTATATTCCTGCCGAAGAATATGTCCGTGATGAGGTAGGCTCATATAAATGCCGGAACGTATACTATTGGCCCGGCTCACAGATAAAACTTGACTTCTATAATTATGCTCCTTTTAAAGCCGAGGGGCTCACGCCGCCGGCAACGCCTGATTCAAAGATAATGCAATATATTGTTCCTGATGAAGCGACAAAACAGTCCGATCTCATGCTGGCTGTAAAGACCGGTGTGGCCGGTAACACCAATGCGTCCATACCATTGGAGTTCAGGCATCTGCTCTGTGCCGTTAAGGTGACAGCGGGCACACTTCCATACAATACATACATCAAGTCCGTTTCCTTTACAGATCTATATGGATCAGCCAATTTTGACATGGACGCGCAGCGCTGGACAGAATATTCCGGATATGGACATGCTTTCACCGTCACTCTCAACAGGAAGTTTGATTCTGGCGAGCCAATTCTTGATGGCGAAAACACCATGATGATGCTACCCCAGGAAATGCTTCCGGATGGCATTCTTAAAGCGACTATGCTGAAAGTCATCATCAATGACGGGCAAAACGACAGGGAGCTGACTGCCGATCTTTCAGGTTCATGGCTCATGGGCAAAACGTATAATTATAAAATCAGCATTACATCTGATTTTCAACTTGAATTTACTGACCGCAATCCAAAAGCGGCAGATGCGCATTATTGCATTGTGCCTATTCATATTTCGGCCCATGACCTTAAAGGAAAGGGTTTCACCGTGACATCTCAGGATGCGTCGGTCTGCAAACTGCGCCGGCAGCTTGTGGGAGAAAACATTGAAGGTGCCGGATATTGGCCTTATGAAGGCAATGGCAATCCATCGGAGTTTGACCGTACAGAGTCAGTGACTGTTGCCGATGAGGAAGGGGATGACATCCGCGTTTTCGCTTTTATCAAAGAAAATCCGGGTAACGATGACCGGAAAGTGTCATTCACTCTTTCTATGGATGACACGGTTATCGGAACGCTGACAATAAATCAGAGATGCCCTGTCTGGATCAATGGCATAGGATGGGAGAACGTTGAGGAGGAGGACAGGAAACCCTATGGGTTTGCCTGGACCCGAAAGGTGACCTATGAAATAGACGGGTCAAACAACTGGTGGGTGGCCTTTATGAGGCTGATAGGAAATTATAAAGACGGAAACGGTATCAAATGGGAACATGTAGGCTCTTGGATCAGCGGACATTATAACTGCACACTCGATTTTTCCCAAGTGCAGAGTCTGACGGGCGTTTTCAGCACCACAGACAGTCTTGATAATTCCAGACACTTCACGTCTAACAATGCGGCAAACCTTCAGTCGCTTGAGTCTGAATTACAGAACATGGGCCATATCATATCTGAAGATGGCAATAATATTGAGTCCACGGATTTCGCCGCCCTGGTTGCGTTGAAGAAAAATCAGTGCAAGGTGCAGAAACAGGGTTCAGGAAGTTCTGTGGCTTATATCCCGTCTTTTAATGACAGTGACATCAAGTGGTTTCTGCCGGCAAGCGCACAGTTCGCACAAGTTCCCGATGGTATGAGTGGCAGTTATTGGAGTTCTACGGCCGATGCAACCAACAGTTCCATCGCTTTCTCATGGAATGGATCCACGATTACCTCATCTCCGCGTATGGCACTTATGAATGTCCGGGCGGCCCGAGCCGGCATGTGATAAAATGTGGCCTTAGCGGATGACGATGCGTCGGGCGGAATTATTGTGGCGTATTATGTATAATCCCGGTGTATCCGGCCTGCCGGGAAGTTCCACCCCGGTGATCGTGAACCAACGTGCGGCACTGTCAGGGATGGCATCTGTCTTTATGTCCTCAACACCGGCGTTGTCAGTGCATATCACAGTGATTGATGTGCAGTTTATGGTGACGTCAACAAGAAATTTTGCTGTGGAGGCCGGTGTGGCGGTTGTCCATTCCTGTCCCTGGAAGGTTGAGTTCTCGTCATATGATGTCATGTAATTGCCGTCGGCTTTCGCGCCTTCAAACACAACGCGGTTTACGGTCATGCCCTCCGGAGCGGTGATGATGATGTCGGAGCCGGGATAGGCACGCATCTCAACTTCCTGGGTGACATAACCGTACAGAAAGCGTGCCCGTTGGCTGAGCTGTGCCACGTCTGAATCGTCTATAAGAAGTTTGATGCCGTTGTCTGAAAATGTGACAGACCCTATGTATTCGCCATAGCGGTTGTCGGAGGTCGGAGCGGGATAGGCGGGGACCAGCGATGACGGGTCGGACCATTTGAAAATGCCACGTGATGTGTGGGCTGAGGCAACGGTTGCGAGGACTGAGAGGAATGTGACGATGAGCAGGCGGACAGATTGCATGGCGGAATGTGTTTGGAATTTGGATGTGTCGTTATTAAGGAGGCTGTTTAAAACGGACTCTAAACAACCTTTTAAACAATGAGGACGGCCTTGTGAAGCCGCCCCCTCTTTCTGTGTGTACACCTGTGGGGAATCGAACCCCAACCGACGGAACCGGAATCCGTAATTCTATCCATTAAACTACAGGTGCTTCTTATTTTTGCTCCGCAAAGTTACAGTATTTTTTGTAACTTTGCAAAAATATCATGTCATGAAAGTGCGTATCGAGGAAAGTTGGAACAGGGTGCTGGCCGATGAATGGGAGAAACCTTATTTTGAGAATCTGACGGCTTTTGTGCGCAATGCGTATGCGTCCGGGCAATGTTTCCCGCCGCCTTCACGCATTTTCGCGGCGTTTGATGCATGCCCGTTCGATAAAGTCAAGGTTGTTATTCTTGGTCAGGATCCATATCACGATGTTGGACAGGCCAATGGATTGTGTTTCTCAGTAGCTGACGGCGTTCCAAAGCCGCCATCGCTTATAAATATTCTGCGTGAGGTGAGCGCCGACACCGGTGCTCCCGCAGACGCTCCGGGCAATCTTGAGCGCTGGGCCACGCAGGGAGTCCTTTTGCTGAACTCCACGCTCACCGTGCAGGCTCACCGTGCGGGGTCGCATCAGGGGCATGGATGGGAGGAGTTCACGGATACGGCCATTCTGCGGCTTTCCCGCTTGCGCGAGAATCTGGTGTTCATGCTTTGGGGAAGCTTCGCCATAGGCAAACGAGGACTCATTGACAGCAGCCGCCATCTGGTGCTCACGTCACCTCATCCCTCGCCATTGTCGGCCTATCGCGGTTTCTTCGGTAATCACCATTTTACACGGGCCAATGAATGGCTAACGGAGCATGGCATGACGCCAATAAACTGGTAGTGATATATATAGTATGGTGTCATTCAGGATTATAACACGCATATTGACTTTTGTCATGGTAATGTTGCCTCTTTGGGCATACGGCGGAGAGGAGATGTGTACGGCGATCTTCAACGAGCGCGTGCGCACTCTTCAGGTAAAGAACGCAGGCATGCCATATGCAATGCCCGGAGCAGCCATGATGGTGCTTGGAAGCGACGAGTCAATAACCATAGATTTTGATGTGCTTGCTGAGGATCGCGATTATCTGCGCTATGAGGTCATACATTGCACCGCCGCATGGCAACCCTCGCAGTTGGCAGCCATAGAATATCTTGACGGTTTTAACGAGGGAGTGATTGATGATTTCAGCTATTCGGAAGGCACCACAGTGCATTATGTGCACTACCGCATAGTCCTCCCCAATCACGATGTGCGGCTCATCGCATCGGGCAATTATATTGTCAGGATATATCCCGAGGATAACCCCGAGGAGACATGGGCGCAGTGCCGCTTTGTTGTCAGTGAGCAGACGGCGGTGGTAGGCGGCGGAGTGACATCGCGCACTGATGTCGACGTCAATAAATCCCACCAGCAGCTTGAACTGGCCGTGAATGTGGAACATTGCGGGGTGGATGACATTTTCAATGATGTGACCGTTGTTATTGAACAGAACGGACGGTCTGACAATCGTGTTACGCTCACCAAGCCGTTGCGCGTCAGTGGCCGTACGCTTGTCTATGAGCATCTCTCACCGCTTGTGTTCAATGCCGGCAATGAATATCGCCGTTTTGAGAATGTCTCTGTCACATATCCAGGCGCGGGAGTGTCCGATGTATTTTGGCGCGGACCATATTATCATGCCGTGCTTGATACTGATGCATCGCGGGCGGCGGAGAGCTACTATTATGACCAGACATTGTCAGGCGCCTATGTTGTGCGTGAATATAATTCAGACCGGCCCGATACGCAGGCCGATTATGTTGTCACTCATTTCAGTCTGGACTATCCTGAGACACCCGGGCTGGATTTCTACATAGACGGTGATATGGTTCAGAGAGGGTTTTCGCCGGAGGCAAGGATGGTGTACAACCGCGCCACCAACCGCTATGAGCATGCCATGCTGCTGAAACAGGGCGCCTATTCCTATCAGTATCTCGCATTGGCTCCGGGAGCGGCTCAGGGCCGTACGGATGTCATTGAGGGGGATAAATACGAGACACGCAACCGCTACCGCGTCTATGTCTATGTGAAACGCATGAATGAACGTGCGCACAGACTTGTTGCCGTGCGTGATATCAACACTTTCTAAAAAAAACAGTTTCCATATGCTTCAGATTCAGAATACTCTTGTCTCACTTGATCTTATAGAGAGGTTTTTCTGCTGTGACCTTGACGCCTGTCTGGGACAATGCTGCATAGACGGCGATGCCGGCGCTCCGGTGACCGAGGCGGAATGTCGGCAGATAGAAGCTTCTTTGCCGGCAATTGAAACCGACCTTTTGCCGGGGGCGAGACAGGCAATTGCCGAACAAGGTGTTGCCTATACTGATGAGGAGGGTGATCTTGTGACCACCATTGTCAATGGCGCCAACTGCGCTTTCAGTTGCTATGGCAAAAACGGCAAATGCATATGCGCCCTTGAAAAAGCCTGCCGGGAGGGCCGTTCATCATTCCTCAAGCCGGCATCGTGCCATCTCTATCCTGTGCGCATCAAGGAATACCCCACATTCATCGCCGTCAATCTGCATCGCTGGAAAATATGCAAACCCGCCGAGGTGCTTGGACGTCGTCTGGGACTGCGCGCCTATCAGTTTCTCCGTGAGCCGCTGATTGCTCGCTTCGGTCAGGAATGGTATGACGAGCTTGAACTGACCGCAACAGAATATCTGAAGCAGTACAAGTAGGTGTCATCCCCTCACGTAACAAGAATCAAGAAGCCTTTACCTATACAAACTTACGGCTAAAAATTGTCCCGACCATCGGTTTAAGACCGTAGGCCGGGACAATCGTGCAGAATTATATAACATTCAACCGTAAGTCAGATAATCTGTCAGGATTAAGAGAGGGTTAACATCTATTATTAAACACCTCTTATTTGTCCACTTCAAGGCGTGCAGAGCCGAAAACATTGTAACCAATAGCCTGGGTTATGTAGCGCACGGCGCGTGCGCCTTTCTTGCTGCGACCATGTTTGCCAACCTCAGGGGCATATGCGGCAATAGCACCCAGACCCGGCATTATGGCAAGCACAAGTCCGGAGAAACTGAACACAGCCGGTACGCCTGATTTCAGCAGCCAGCGGCGGTTGCGGTCAGGATTTCCGTGAACGGCAGCTATGGTTGTGAGGGGAGCGGAGAGTGAGCCATCGTAAACATTCTTGGAGGTAACGGGATTTACACCGTCGGCGGCTATTGTGGCGCCCAAAACAGCCAGCTGTCTGGTGGTGAGGGTCAAGGCTTCCAGTTTCACATACTGGCTGATGGCTATTTCAGCATCATCGTAAAGAGTATATTCCACATCGGCAAGCTTGTTCTCCACATCTGCCTCGTCGGCCTCTTTTTTGAGTTCCTCATAAAGCTTGTCATTGAGGACAGGTGCGGAACCGGTCATATCAATGATATTGTTGATGATGAGGTCATACTTTCCATCCGGATCATCCTGCGGCTCTACAGCGCTGACCGCACGCACTCCATGTGCGCTGACAGGCAGATGCAGTTTGCGCAGCTTGTGACTGGTTGTCTTGCCGGCTTTTTTGATGAGTTCCTTGACGCCTAATTGTTGCAGCAGCAGGCCATGCACGGGCAGAGAGGCAATATCGCCCAGAGCGGCTGCCGTGTCGGCATCTCCCTTGCTGATTATAGTGCCGTCAGTGAGAGCCACACTTACACCGAAGCTTTTGGCATCGGCATAAGGCGCCACACGCGGGTCTATTTCTCCTTTTTTAATGTCCTTGTACTCAGCGTAGGCGCCGTCAACGGCTTTCTGCAAATCATTCAGAGAAATTTTGCGTAACATAATAAATATTTTTGTGTGTTGTTCAAAAGTCTTGTCTGTATAGGTCATAACAACCGTCTCCAATACATTGTTTATCCCTCAGGTGGCATGAGCGGTGCAATGGGACGGATATCAAAATCCCGGGACTCGATAATTGATTGGTTATCGGTGCCCCGGGTAAACACTTCATGCGGATGGCGGTCCGGTAGAAGCGTGTGCCTTGTCAGAGTTTATGCTTGCAATGGCATGCGTGGCGTTTGCCGGCACAATGGCCTGCGAAATATGTGGCAACAGCCAACAGTGTCAGTCCGCCCATGATGATATGGTGAATGCGTTCCCTGCGTTCATGGCCGCGGATTTCTTTCTCCACTTTTTCAAGCATTGCCACTTCGCGATCTTCCTGAGTTTTGATAATAGCCATAATTGTGTGTGATTATATAGTTTTAGAAAAGAATGAAATCGTTCTTGCACTATATTCAACACCCACTATTGCCATAAAGTTTAGAGGTGGTCGTTTAGACAGCCTATAAACAAAGTCCTAATCCCCGTGAGTGCCGGAGATCCGTGGTGTAGGGGACGGAATTGAATCAATATGGTTTTCACTATGTGGGGATGCGGATGTCGTGTCCGGGATTTCCACAGGTGGCAGCTGAAAACTAAAATCAAACTTCGCTGTCTTGTATATTTCCGGATTATTATTTCCCAGATTACGCAGATATTCCGGATTAAAGACATATTCTGACCAGCAATGTTTTATCTGACGGGTCTTATTATCAGTATATCGAAAATAATCTTTCAGATTATATGGTTTATATACGCGATTATCCCAGCATGAGGACGTAATGTCAATTACAAAAATATGTGATCCCCTTTTTAGAAATCCCATTTCTTCATCAGGGAATAATCGAAAATCCATATAGTTTATAGATATACAGGTGTCAATCCTTGTGATATGATCACTTGCGCGGATATACTTTCCGATATATGCACTAATGCGTGAAACATAAAGAGAGTCCGGATTTTTCGATACAATTGTATTCTTAAAATGATTGACATGGTGTTTTATCATTTCATCCTCGAATATCCTCAGATATTCATCAATTAATGAATCCACCGCTTTATTGCATACTTCCATTTGACGTAGTTCAAGGGTTTGTGTGCCTTTCTCCACAATAAGGCGCGGCACGGTAGATTTATGCCTTTTAGGGGCTTTTGCTCTCTTCTTGGACTTCTTCACCGAAGTTTTGGTTTTGCTCCCGTCCGTCTTGCTCTTTGCAGGCAGTGACTGGTTATTTAAACGATTTTTTTGCTTCAGTACATTCTTGGACAGTCCTGTTGTTCTTGTCTGAGCCATTGATGAAAGTATTGGGAAATTTCCATTGTACCCCAGACATATAATGACAAAAAGGATTAATATGCAGATTTTTATGCGTTTCATCGGCTATTGATTAATCAAATAATGGATATGCATTAAAATAAAAATCGGAGATATATTTATTTGAATAACTACATTGTGTATATACGATGTGAATGTCAATATTTGTGTCCGTGGGAGAGAGGAACGCGGCAATACTATGAGTGAAAACAAAATATTTGCCATCTTTTTCCATTGCGCCTGCCAGATGATAGTTAATTGGCCCTTTATGATATCCGTTCATACATCTGAAACCTATATAGGTGCCGTATGGATACTCATCAAGCATTGTTATGTATGTGACTAATGGGTCTGTGGAGTTTCGGCGCCAACTCCGAGGTGCATTCATCATCGCAATGTCTAAGTCAGTGATATACTCATTGATGATGCTGTCCATTTTTGAACCGGGGATGCTCGCAAATTGAGGTAGATTTAGATTCAAAGTGTCAGGATGTTTGTAGTTTTTTTCTGTTGATAGTAGCCATTCAGATGATACCCATTCCGGGAATAATATTTCAGGACTCATCGGGATTTTATTTCTGTGGTATTTATAATTTTCTTTTGATGCAGATTTGCCTGTTTTTTGAGCCTGTACAGACGGCGATAATAAGGCTATTGTCAAATATATCGCTGAAATTGAACAGGCTATGATCAGAAATAATTTGGAAGCTTTATGAGTTGAGTTTGAGATCATTAGAGTATAAATTAATAATATCTATAAGTTTTGGTATAATATCCTATCCCGTTTTTCCAACCATTACGCCAACCATTGTCTTCCTGTTTATACTCTGTATATCTGAAATGTATATTGATTGTGTCGGTAGTCAGTTTGAGGTGCCCGGCAACACCATGAGTAAAAACAAAATATTTGCCATCTTTTTCCATTGCGCCTGCAAAATTATAGTTTATCGGACCATCGTGGCAGCCATTCAGGCATCTAAAAACAAGGTCAGTACTTGATGGAGAATCTTGAAAGTGAATGAATGTTGCTATGGTGTCAGTTTCGGATCTTAGCCAGTCACGAGGCGCATCTTTCAGGGCATTATATAAATCATGTAGATATTTATTGAGGATGCTGTCTATTTTTGAA
>JAUNPQ010000113.1 GCA_030536615.1 Bacteroidales bacterium
GATGGAAATACTTTTAATGTGACATTGTATAAAAGAAGTCCAAGTTGGATAGAAACAGTGGAACTTCCTGAAGAACAATCATAGGATCATGATAAAATACGAAAATAAATATACCGACAAGTCGTTTGACATTGATAAGTGTCAAGAATCAGCGCAATCAGACTATGCTCCGGCACAATATCAGCTCGGTCAATGCTATGAAAAAGGCATTGGCGTGGAGCGTAATTTGGCAAAAGCCTTCAAATTATACTGGCTTGCATCGGATAAATGTCGCCCGGCAAAAGAGCGTCTGAACAAAGACAGTTATCAAGGGCAACTCGTCAAATGGCTGAAAAAGGCTGTGAACGGCAAGCAGTTGGCGGGTGCTGACCTTGCGGAAGTAATGTGTATGCTCGGGTGCTGTTATCAGCTCGGTTGGGGTGTGGACTGCGACATGGCTTCTGCTGTGGAATGGTGGCAGAAAGCCGCAGACTTGGGAGATGCCTATGCAAATGACCGTTTGGGCTATTGTTACAGCCTCGGCAAAGGTGGTTTGCCGAAAGATGCGGAGCAGGCTTTCGATCACTATCTGAAAGCGGCACAAGATGGATATTCCAAGGATTATTTCTCAGTGGGATTGTGTTATAAAGAGGGTGACGGAGTGGAACGTGATTCTGAAAAAGCCTTTGGCTGGTTCAAGAAAGCTGCTGAGCATGGCAATCCTATGGCTTGGGTGGAACTTGGTAACTGTTATGCCGCAGGGAATGGCACAGCGCAGGATTATGGAAAAGCAGTCGAGTGGTATCGCAAGGTGGTGGATCTTGGCGGAAATGCCTTCCCCGACGCACTGCGCGGTCTCGGCAACTGTTCTGCGGCAGGGCATGGCGTAGAACAGGATTGGGACAAGGCGGTTGAGTTATACCGTCAGGCGGCAAAAGCGGATGACCCTGAATCGCAGTACCTCCTTGCCCGATGTTATGCCGAGGGACACGGTGTTGAACAGGATATGGCAGAGGCCGTGCGCTTATACAAAAAGGCAGCGACAAATATCAACGAGAACAAGAGATATTTCGGACATCCGAGAGCCATGCGTTGTCTGGGCGATTGCTATGCCAACGGCATAGGTGTAAGGAAAAATGCAAAACAGGCCGCTGCATGGTACGCCAAAGCTGCTGAACATGAGGCGTAAGCGAATTAAACATATCGCCGTTGCTGTAACTCTACTATTGGCAATCGGTTTATGCCGGAGCTGCTATAATATTTTCGTTAACACCGAACAAGAGATTTTCACCTCCCCACAGGGAACGAACACGATTATCGTGCAATACGATTTCATGTCACGCCCGACAATCTATAAAAAACGATTGCTTTGGGATAAGGAACTTTGGGAATATCCCGGCAGCGGATTTATGGAAACTGTGCATTTCAATGTTGAATGGCTCTCGGAAGATAAAATCCGAATAAGCTATGACGATAAGAATGACGAATACGATGAGGAATTTTTCGTTGAAATTCCATAGTTTCAAATTGCAGTTTTTGAGCGTCTATATTATTGCATAGAGATACCTCCTCGTCCTCTCTCAATCTTCCAATCATACCGACCTTCTGCGACATCGCCAACCTCATTGAGTGTGTGGCGATGTTTTATTTCATCAAAGGGCTGTCGGTGTTCCGCATAGTCACAGAGCCATGCGCCGACCGCTTTCTGCAGCTCGGTGGTTTCGCCGTAGCTCTGCATCACGCTCTTGATGTCGGCGGCTTCGGAGGGAGAAAAGAGTGACTTGTGCAGTTCCGTTG
>JAUNPQ010000069.1 GCA_030536615.1 Bacteroidales bacterium
TATGGCTTTCAAGAGTCCTTCCGCAAGACGGTCTGTTGTCTGGACATTCTCCGTGGGTGAGAAATAGCGTTCAAAAATGTGCGCCATCATATCCACTATACCTGCTGCAGACTGGTATGCGGGGAGAGTTAATGTCAGTGTCGGGTCAAGCAAAGCGAAACGCGGGCGGAGCACATGATCGGTCCGCAGGCTGATTTTGTGCATCCCTTCCAGACGCGTTATGACTGAATTGCCGGACCCCTCGCTTCCCGCCGCCGGTATAGTGAGGATAACACCTACCGGCAAAGCCTCGGTCATCACGGCTTTCCCGCTCCAGAAATCCCAGAAATCGCCATCATACAAAGCGCCTCCGGCAACGGCTTTCGCTGTGTCAATCACAGAACCGCCGCCAACGGCTATGATGCCGTCAATGTCATTATCACGTACAATGCTGATTCCTTCATATACACGGTCATCTGTGGGATTGGGATTGATACCCCCAAGCTCCAGCCACTCTATTCCGGCATCTTTGAGTGATGCGAATGTTCTGTCAAGCAGACCGCTGCGTCTGGCCGAACTATGCCCGTAAACAACCAGTACTCGTTTCATTCCTTCAGTACGGGCCTCTTTACCCAGTGAACTGACGGCATCGCGGCCAAAAATATAGCGCGTCGGCGCCCAATATCTGAAATCTATCATGATGTTATTGTATTTTTGATTTCTTTCATAGCGTCTCGCAAAAGGGACATATCGCTATCCTTCATAGTGGCACTCAGTGAAAAGCGCAGCCGCTCAGTTGCCGGAGGCACTGTCGGCGTACGTATAGGAAGCACCTTTATGCCGACATGCGCAAGTTGCCGGGAAAGTGCCACAACACGGTGAGCATCGCCGACTACATAGGGCTGTATGTGCGATGTGGAGCCGCTGCCGGTGATCTCCCCCAGTTCCCGGCCCAGATGACAAAGCCGGTTACGCCGGTCATCCATCCCGAGCATATTCCTGAACACATATTCACTCCATGAAACCATGAATGGTGACAGGGCCGTGGAAAAAATCAGACTGCGGCAGCGGTTTACCATGTAACGCTTCATCACATCATCCATCACCGCAAAAGCGCCCTCAGAGGCAAGCGCTTTCCCGAACGTACCGACCACTATGTCGACCTGCGGCCTATATGGCGCACATATTCCAAGTCCATTATCACCACATACTCCCACCGCATGCGCTTCATCAATATAAAGCATCGCGCCGGGATGCAGCCGTTTCATCGCTACAAGCTCAGCAACCGGTGCGCTGTCTCCATCCATGGAGTAAATGCTTTCGGCAATTATGACAACACGAGCGTACCCGCTTCCATATCTCTCTATCAGACGTTCAAGATGAGCCATGTCATTGTGACGAAAACGTCTGAATTCCGACCCGGACAAAGTCAGACCGTCTATTATGGACGCATGCACAAGCTTGTCGGCAAGAAACAGAGTATCCTTCCCTCCCAATGCCGCAACCATCCCCGTATTGGCGTGATAACCGCTGTTGAAAAGCAATGCCGCACGTCCATATGACTCTGAAAGAAGATTTTCCAGTGAAACATAGGCATCCTGCCGTGAGGCGAGCAGTCGCGAAGCCGATGATGACGGAAAAAAATTGCTTGCGTCCAGATTCCGGAGAAAATCCTTTCTGAACTCAACATCTGAGGCTATGCCAAGATAATCGTTCTCGGAGAAGTCAACGAAACATGACATTTTTTCAGGAATAGTCCGCAGATTACCCTCAGCTTCCAGTTTCAGCAATGTCTGCCGTATGGTGTTCATGGCAACATTCGCACAATATCAAGCATTCCTGCCGTGAGGCGCTCAAGTTCACTGTCAGTGATGACATACGGAGGCATGATGTACACGTTTCTCCCGAAAGGACGGATCCAGATGCCGCGCCGAACGCATTCTTTCTGGAAAGCGCCCACGTCAACATTGTTTTTCATCTCAACAACGCCTATTGAACCCAGAACACGCACATCGGCAACATTTGCGAATGTCCGGGCAGGTTCCAGCAGCCGGGCCATCGCTGTCTCCATTGCCTTCAGCCGGGCTGACATATCATGCCGCTCCAACTCTTCCAATGAAGCGAGGGCAACAGCGCAGGCCAACGGATTAGCCATGAATGTAGGCCCATGCATCATCACCCCGGCCTCACCGCCAGAGATTGTGTCCGCAACATGCTTTGTGGTCAGAACGGCGCTCATGGTCATATATCCGCCGGTCAGCCCTTTGCCTACACACATAATATCCGGTTTTACCGACGCATGCTCCCATGCAAAAAGACGTCCCGTGCGCCAGAATCCCGTGGCAATCTCGTCAAAGATCAGCAATATGCCGAATTTGTCACACAGACGGCGAGCTGCGCGCAGATATTCAGGATGATAAAACCACATTCCTCCGGCACCCTGTACTATCGGCTCAAGGATCAGGGCAGCAATCTCATCATGATGTTCCGCCAACACCTTTTCAAGCGGTTCGATGTCTGCCGCATCCCATTCTCCGTCAAACCGACTCTGCGGTGACGGCACAAAATACCGTACCGGCAACGCCGTGCCGAATGCTCCGTGCATGCCGGTCACAGGGTCACACACACTCATGGCATTCCATGTATCGCCATGGTAACCGCGCCTTATGGTCACAAAATTTGTTTTTTTATGTGATCCGGAGGCCGAGACAGCATATTGGACAGCCATTTTCATCGCCACCTCCACGGCAACGCTTCCTGAGTCGGCATAGAAGATATTATGCATGTTGTCAGGCGCCATCCCAAGAAGTTTCTTGCCAAGAGCTATGGCCGGTTCATGCGTAAGGCCACCGAACATGACATGACTCACAGCGTCAATCTGATTTTTCAGCGCAGCGTTGAGGCGGGGATTGTTATACCCATGTATGATGCACCACCACGATGACATTCCGTCTATAAGCCGCGTACCATCGGCAAGAGTGATCACACAGCCGTCGGCACGGCTGACTTTGTAGGTAGGAAGAGGATTGATTGTGGATGTATACGGATGCCACAAATGCTCACGGTCCCAGGCATCGCACAAGGTGCTTTCATCAACGCCAATACACTTATTTACATCAGAATACATAGCCGGCCTTAAATGATAGGTTCAATGTATGGTTTTCTATTTTAAGCACTCCGTAATTGCATGCCAGATCACGCGCGCCCACATGCATCACAGCCTTGAGCATCACATGGCGGCATGCCACGATTCCGGTTGCAAGGTGCAGACCCCAGTCAAGGGAGTTCACTCCGTTTATCACAGACTGGCTGTCATTGAAATAATCGCGTTTGTAATATATCTCCGTGACCTGACTCTGACCAAGCGCATTGGTTGATGACACATATGACCGCGTTTTGGTGTTTCCTCCGGCGCCAAAACTCAGATAACCGCCAACCTCATTGTGCCACCTCACCTTGTTGCCAAGATTAAATCTGAAATCAAAGAACACAGGCACATCAAGGTTATAGAAATGTGATTGCGAGACAATGCTGTTGAGTGTTCTGCCCTCCTGATGGAGGATGACCATATTGTATGAGTAGTTGTTTATATTGAAGTTCAGCGCTGTTCCGATGGCGAAATAATTGCGCACCGGCATTTCAGCCGTCACTCCGAATGATGTCATGCACCCGGACGTAAAACTGAAATCGCTCACCTCCGGAACGGCCGTGTTCATGTTCTGCAACATTGAGGATATACCCACTCCGACATCAAGGCCTACCTCAATCATCCTGTCTGGACGTGAGGTGTCGCAGAACGGAACTTTTTGGGCCACTGCGCCAAAAACCGTACCAACAAATAATATTGCCGCTATTTGTCTTTTCATGGAAATCTACACTTTGTTATTCGGAATTCCGGTCATTCGGCCAAGCTCATGCTCCATATCGCTGTCCTGCACTGATACAACATCTTTTTCAGGAGCGTCCGGCGGCGTCAGAGGTAATGCGGAACCGCCATGTCCGCCGATATCGGCACGCGTGGCTGCATCAATCTTATGGCGTATGTCCGTATGTCCGTGTTCATCGCGCAACTTCACTTTTATCTTGTCGAATCCCTTGCCATACACGCCGTTCACATTGCCCTGAGTGACAAGCGCATCCGGGTCAATTCCTTTAACAATACGGAAAAGGGTCACAGACTCAATCTTACGGCACATCACCATCAGTATCTTGATGGGCTTCTTGCTGTACCAGCCCATGCCGTCTATGACGGTGCAGCCGCGCGAGGCCTCATTGTTGACAGCATTGGCAATCTCACGCCATTTGTTGGAGATTATTGTGAACTGCACCGCCTGACGGTTTGTGTTGATCATCATATCAGCCATATATGACGCCAGGAACAGCACCACGAATCCATATACAATCTTGTCTATCTCATGATACAGGAAGTATGACGATGAGATTATGAACACATCAGTGTAAAGCATGGTGCGTCCCACCGTGACATTTGAATGTTTCGACACCATAGCGGCAACAATATCCGTGCCTCCCGTTGAGCCATTGTGCACAAAAGTGAAGCCAAGTCCAAGTCCACACAGCGCGCCGCCTATCACCACTCCCATAAACGGTTCGTCATGCACAATACCCTCGGCAAAAAGCGGCTGGAACAAACCGATCCAGAATGAGATCATCGTGGCTCCGAAAATTGTGCCGAGCACAAACTTCTTACCCACAATCCTATAGGCGAACGCCAGCAGGATCAGGTTGAGCACATATTGTGAGACAGCCACCGGAATACCGGTTGTAAGGTATATCAGAGTGCCTATACCGGCCAGACCGCCTATCACCACTCCCTGAGGAAGGATAAAGGCGCAGAAGCCAAAAGCATACATGCCCACGCCCAAAGTGATGCATATGTAATCCCGCGTGCTACGCCATAGGGAATCCCGTGATATTTTCATACTCATATCGGATAATAAAATATTATATGAGGTTGCTCAATAACAAACTCTAAATCTGTTCCTTTCATGAGCCCTTATGGCGGCACATGTTCTATTGTGCAAAATTACACATTAATTCCAGATTTTATACCCTTGGCCCTAAAAAAGATTTTCACCAATCCCTCGCCAAACTTTCCAAAAGATTAACGACCAATATATTGCTATATTCGTTATTATATAGTAACTTTGTATTATAAAATCGTACCGACTATGGCAATGACAATAAATACATCTCCTGAGTTATGGGGAGAATCAGCAAAAGCTTTTGTTGAAGAGGCTGAACGAAACGGCAGAAGGCCCACACCGCGTTTATCTCATAAACGCGAAGCTGAAATAGCAGAATTTCTGCGCAGATCAAGAGATTTCGTTTTTCCTCCCAAGGATAAAAAGTGATGGTTCCAAACGATAAATTCTCTATGGAAACCAACGCGGTGATGCGCTCATATACCGAACTCGTTGCCGATTATTGTATTCCCTTTTGCTGTGGTGACACAGATCTTGATGACTTCTTTGCCAAAGATGCGTTCCAATACTCTAAGGAATTGCTCGGCAAAACATATGCTTGGATAAACGTTTCTAAACCCGATGAAATCATTGGCCTTATCACTCTCGCCAATGATAGTGTAAAAACATGGCAAATTCCGCCTTCTGCCCGCAACAGAGTCCAGCGTGGCGTAAGCAATGCCAAACGGGGGAGGAACTATCCCGCCGTCATCATTGGCCGTTTGGGCGTCGCATCTGGATATCAAGGCAAAGGCTTTAATGTGGGTAGTCAAATAATTGACTTTATAAAGGATTGGTTCCGCGCCGATGACAACAAGACCGGTTGCCGCTTTATCGTCGTAGATGCCTACAACAATCCCGCCACGCTCCATTTTTACGAGAAAAACGGTTTCAAACCTCTTTACAAAACCGAGGAGGAAGAACGCGAGTTCCTGAATCTGTCTTCCGACCAGAAGCTCAAGACCCGATTCTTCTATTACGATTTGAAGCATTAAGTGGAAAACAAACTCTGTTTGTGCATTTCACGTAAAATCAATATCTAATTGAGGTCGCTCCTGATTGAACTGCGCTCCAAAAGTTTTGTGTATGACTTTTGGAGCGCAGTTCAGTTTTTCTACACATTCACTGACAAAAATAATGAATCCCCGTTGCGCTTCTTATTGGAATCTTTCAATTTATTTATGTGATTTTATGGCCATAATGCACGCTATCTGAGAAAAAAGATGTAATTTTACGTCCGGACCAAACTATGTGCCAATAAGCCACTTCCCAGATAAATCGATTGAGTTATCATCATAATATATAAGCCCATGCTTGGTTGCGAAAGGACAAGTCAATTTTCCCCGTTATGAAGTACCTTCTGTTACTTTTATTTTATTGTATAATCAACCTAATAAAATACTAATCAATATGAAAAAATTTTTTATAGCCATATCATGTGCCTTCTTGCTGACCGCTTGCGGTGGTAACAAAAATTGGGAGTATAAAATTGTCAAGATCACCGGTGAGTCTGGCACAGATTTCTCGCGTTGTTCCTACGATGACCCGTCCCGCCAGCTGAACCGTCTCGGAGAAAAAGGGTGGGAACTCGTTGATGTTTACACAGAAATTGAGACCGTTCATCCTAACTTCGGTAATTCCGAATACGTCACCGGTCTCCGTCCCAACTCACGCACCGCAGTTGTCAACTTCGTATTCAAGAGACCCAAGACTGACGAATGAGTTGAAAATATCCTCAGTTGAGAAATCCTTTTCCATTATAACCTTTTGCATAATATTTCGTGATTTTTACCATCTGGAAAACCCAGAAGGCATTCCCACATGAACTTCTACATTGATACTAAAAGGACTGATTTACAACTATTTTTATACATCCAGATTTAAAAACTTTGATTGGATAAAAGATCAGACTTATTTGGATATTGACAGAGGCGCTAAGAACTTATAATCTATGCAGGAGCCATTCCCTTAAATGCAGCGAAAGTAGAATAACGTTCATGAAAGAGGAAGATTGAAAAGCGAGAAATTACCATGCCTTAAAAAGGCGATAAAGGAAACATATGGCAATAATTTTTTAAGGATTGCCCATATTACGGGTATTTGTGCGGATGGGAAATTATTGCTAATTTTGAAGTGCGAAAAGCATAAGCATCATTATGAAGCATATATATCTGACCCTCACCATATTGGCTATGACACTCCTTGCCGCATGTTCAGGCAAGGAAACAGAAAGACCTGTCCTGACTGTCAGCGTTGAGCCTCAACGGGCAATACTCCGGGAAATTGTGGGTGACCGCTATGATGTGGTTACCCTGATTGGCAACGGAGCAAATCCCGAGAGCTATGAGCCGACCATGAAAGCGCGTATGGCCGTTGAAAATTCCAAAGCGTTTTTCACCACGGGCTCCATGCCTTTTGAGCATCTTATCGCCGAAGCCATAGACACTGCGAACGTGCGCATTGTGGATTGCAGTCAGGGCATTGAACCTATCTACGGAACACATTCGCACCATCATCATGAACTCCACGGCACCCACGGTCATCACGGTCACGTGGAAACGGACAAAGACCCGCACATATGGGCCTCTGTGAGAAACGGACGCCGGATAGCGCGCACAATGCTCAGGGCAATAATTGAGATTGATCCTGACGGCCGCGAGTATTACACCGCCCGGCATGCCGTGCTTGACGCCCGGCTTGATTCCCTTGACCGCGCCATACGCCGGAAACTGGACGGAAACCCCGGAGCGGCATTCGCCATATGGCACCCGTCGCTCAGCTATTACGCCCGCGACTATGGTCTGAACCAGATTGCCGTTGGCTTTGAGAACAAAGAAATGACTCCTACCCATCTGGCACATGTGGCAGAGGAGGCCAAAGAACATGGTGTAAGGGTTTTCTTCTTCCAGAAAGAATATGACTCTCGTCAGGCCGAAACGCTCAACCGCGAGATGCAGACGCGCCTTGTACCGATAAACCCCATGGCCTATGACTGGGAGAAAAGCCTGACGGAAATAACTGAAGCACTGACACAATGACCCCCGACGTTCTTATATCTCTTGACCATATATATATGGGTTGGGAAAGAAGCAATGTGCTTGAGGATATCTCACTGAGTGTCCACAATGGTGACTTCATTGCAATCACCGGACCTAACGGAGGGGGTAAAACCACTCTTCTGCGCATACTCCTCGGCCTGCTCAAACCAACAAAGGGAACTGTGAGGCGCACATCCCTGCCGCTGCGCATAGGATACCTGCCGCAGAAGAACATGATTGACTCTCACTTTCCGGTGACAGTGACAGATGTTATACGCTCCGGACTCCTTGCCATGCCCACCCTTGAGCATGGTGAGCGCGACAGGCGCCTGCGGCATGTGATAGCTGAAATGGGCCTTGAGGAACACGCAGGCAAACCCATTGGGCAACTCTCCGGAGGACAGCTGCAACGTGCCCTGCTGGGCCGCGCCATAATCGCAGACCCACAGTTGCTTGTTCTTGACGAACCACTCAGCTATATTGACAAACGCTTTGAGGAACGACTCTACAAACTGATCGAAAAACTCGCCCTGACAACAACCATTGTGCTTGTCAGCCATGAGATGACAACCCTCGCCGGCATGGCAAACCGTCATTTCATTGTTGACCACAGGCTTCACGAGTGTACGGCACATCATCATTTTGTACATACAGATTGCCATTAATCCTCCCGAAACAACCGGCTTCCCTGGTTTAGATAAGATTATATAATACCTGATAACATAGAAGGTTTTAAATAAAAATTAAACATCCTCTCATATCCGGTGCACAGTGCTTAAACATTTTTTAGCGTCAAGTGTTAGTAATGTATAACAGCCCGACAACGGTGCTGCCCCATAATTACAAACACATACAACTAACTTATTACAAGCACTTATAACAAATCCGTTTATGAAAAAAGTACTTCTGACCCTCAGCCTCATCATCGCACTGGCATTCGGTGCCAGCGCCCAGCGTGCACAACTCCAGATCGGCTATGGCGGCTACACAATGATGGACTGCTGCGACATGCACGACGGCGGCTCAGTGAACACCGCCTGGGGAGCATTGACTGCCGGTGTCAACTTCAAAGTTGCCAAAAACTTTTCAGTAGGCGCAAGCTACACCTTCTCGTCGAGTGACTACAAGCACTATGATGACTCAAACATATACTACCATGTCATCATGCTCAACGGACGCTATGACTACTACCGCAACCGTATTGTCACCCTCTACGGCCACGTGGGCATCGGTGTTGACATTTCACATATGACCGCCGGTGACTACAGCAAGAACAAGGCATATTTTGCAATGCAGGCATCACCGTTAGGCGCTGAAGTAGGGCTGTCACGTGTATGCTCCATGTTCGGAGAACTGGGCTTCGGTGCTCAGGGTCTGCTACAGGTGGGCGTCCGCTTCAATCTCTGACATTGCAACACATAAAATGCACCATACCGAGGCTGTGCCAAAATAGGCACGGCCTCATCAATTTTGCACGCAATGCACGGCAGGAGGTTGGTGAGATACCGACGCTGCGTATATCAGAGCATTTGCCACTTGCAGAAATCTGGCAAGGTTACTGAAGTATTCCCCGCTGATAATGTAGTAGGGGTAACCGTTTGCTGTCGATAGTTTTGATCTGGAGACAGCAATGTAGTTCGTGTTGTCGGCAGTGAGGACCTCAAACGGAGAAATATCCTTCAGCGCGACGGTCATCTTTTTTCCTTTTATTAGTAAAACGTTCTTG
Organism: Bacteroidales bacterium; assembly: GCA_030536615.1. Taxonomy (GTDB): domain Bacteria; phylum Bacteroidota; class Bacteroidia; order Bacteroidales; family Muribaculaceae; genus CAG-873. The sequence continues at coordinate 9,726 of JAUNPQ010000069.1, forward strand.
TCGGCAGGCAGCTCATCGGCTATCTCTATAGGTGCCGTCAATGTACCGTAGGCGATACTGACACTCTTCGACCGTTTGAGCCGGCCGAAAGCACTTATGGCAAAACCTATACTTATAATCATTAAGGCTGCAACTCCAAGTATTATTATGAAAAGCGGTAAATTCGCTAAACCAAACATAACGGTATATACAGCCAGAATAAAGAAAATGATCGATAATATACTGTCTTTAGCAAATCGAGTCTTAAACCTGATAGGGGAGGAGGGATCCACGCTCACTGGCGGAAATACGCTGGTGCGCTGCGGCACCGATGCCGGAATGGAGGAGCAAGATTGCAAACGGGTGTTAATGGTGTTTATTAACCATTCGGGACGTTTGAAAGATTGTAAATCCATTGCAACCCCGGGTTGACCGTTGATGTATGTGATAGGCAGATATTCCGGTATGATTGCACCTTCGCGGAATTTTGACAATGCAAGGAGGCCTTTGTCGGTTTTGCATAATTGGAAGCCGGACAGCAGATGTAACGCTACCGTGTATTGTGTTCCGGGTAGCGTTACCGCGTGCCATTTCCCCCTTTTTCCCATCTCTCCCAAAAATCGGCAAGTCAGCGTTGTCGGAGTTACACTGATGCTGCGATTGTGAATGCCATGGCCTATGGCCACACGCAACTGGTAGATACCGATGGCTAAGCCCGCAGCGACCACGCTGATAATAAAGATTATCTCGAAAGCTATTTCAACCGCAGTTCTATCATTTTTAAAAGCATCTCCCCCGCCTATCAAAAAAATAAATGTAACCATGAAGACCAAAACAGCGTAACATGTATTTTTGATTCCGCTTGGCCGTACGGTTATTTTCCCGATATTATTAATTTTTCGTTGCATAGTGACATGATTTTGTCGCAAAGATAAAAATATATTCTCGGATTGCAAATAACTGCCCGTCACCACCAGGGCAATGTTCAAATAGATTTGGCATTGCGCTCACTTATTCGTATCTTTGACTACCATCTTAGATACTCACGTTCGGCAATGTTCAAATAGATTTGGCATTGCGCTCACTTATTCGTATCTTTGTCAGTTGAACAGCAATGAATGAGATATTGCACATATTGCCGCGTGGGCTTGCCATCGGCATCCTTATTTCTGCGCCAATGGGGCCGATAGGGATGCTGATCATTCAGCGCACCCTCAGCAAAGGGCGTTGGCCGGCTTTCTTCACGGGCATAGGGGCGGCGCTCAGCGATCTTGCCTACTGTCTGCTGACAGGATTCGGAATCAGTTTCATCACTGACTTCATTGAACGCAATCAGCAGCTGCTCCAGATCATATCAGGGATTGTCCTGGTGGCGTTCGGACTCTTTCTCTTCCGCAAGAACCCCACACGTGCCTTGCAGCCTAACAGCCAGACGCCCGGCAACAACTACTTCACAGACATTGTAAGCGGTTTTTTTCTGACCGTCTCAAATCCTCTTATTCTGTTCTTTATAATCGGCCTGTTTGCACGCTTCAACTTCATACTGCCTGACAATTTCTCCACGATGCACTATGTGCTGGCCTACATGACAATATTTGCCGGCGCACTGCTATGGTGGTATATCGTGACCATGCTTGTCAACAGACTCCGCAGCCGTTTCAACGTGCGTTCCTTATGGCTAATAAACCGTATCATCGGCAGCCTGCTCATAATCATGGCCATAGTGGGCACTACAATGGCATTTATCAACAACTCACCGCAATGAAGACTGTAACCGCTCCATATATAGCTGAACTTGATGCACTGACAACAGCCAGTGACATACTCACCCTTCTGGACCGTTCCGGAACCCGCTGCCAGATAGACTCACTCAACTGGCCCGAGCTGTATCCCTATGCACCACTCTCAACATTTACAATCGCCCATTCAGCCACAAGGCTCTACATTGATTTCTTTGTAAGATGCAACTATCTCCGCGCCGAGAACTATGTGAATCTTTCGCCGGTCAGCGAGGACTCATGCGTGGAGTTCTTTGTCGCACCCAGACGCGATGACAACCACTACTGGAACTTTGAATTCAACTGCATAGGCACCATCAATGCCAGCCACCGCACCGAACGCAAGAACCCCACACGGCTCACCGAAGACGAACTGGCTCAGATAATCCGTTATGCCTCATGTGGCACACGGCCGTTCTGCGAGATGGAAGGAATGTTTGCATGGAATCTGCTGACATCCATACCGCTGAGTCTGATAGGCGTTGAATACACCGGCAAGCCTGTTGACCTCCGGGGCAATTTCTACAAATGTGCATCGGCAACCACCGCCCCACACTTCCTGAGCTGGAATCCGGTGGGTGGCGAACGTCCGGATTTCCACCGTCCTCAGGATTTCGGAATAATCACTTTGCTATAAGCAATCGCCATTACAGACACTCGCCGGTTCACACATATCCTTTATCCACGTAACAAACACACAATACACCACAGAGACATATGGCTGAATTCAAATCAAAGGCAGGCGTAATAGCCGCCACCGTAGGCTCGGCAATAGGATTGGGC
>JAUNPQ010000114.1 GCA_030536615.1 Bacteroidales bacterium
GAATATAAATTTGCATTAGTGCCCTCGACAGTTACAGCGGAAATATTTACAGGAAGTTCCTCCATTGTGATTGTTCCTGTGTTGAAGCTGTTGAAAGGAAGGTATTTTGTCTTATAGCCCATGCAGCTCAGTTTGCCGATCACGCCGCGCCGGTCGCAGGGAATGCTGAAGCGCCCAGCGGCATCCGTTATGCCGTAAGTCATGACTGTGGAGTCTCCTGGCGCCAGAAGCATGACGGTGGCTGCGACAACAGGCTCGTTGTCAGAGCCTATCAGAGAACCGGAATATTTGAAATTCCCGTGTTGAAGAGCTTCAACATAGAATTTTTCGTCCTTGCGGATTACGGAAATCGGATTCTGACCGATTACTGCGCGGATGGCATCATAAGCGTTGTCGGTGCGGATTCGTGTAGATGTACGGTAGTTGTTCAGCTCTTTGTATATGAAGCTGATTCTTACATCCGGATTTTCTTTGGTTATCTTGATGAGGGCTTGAGGAATGGGAGTGCCATGAAAAGTATAGTCATAACGGTAGGCGTATGCCGGCAAGATGGTCAGTACCGCCAAAATCAGGGTAATAATCTTTTCCATCATGTCAGTCGATTATTAGTGTTGTGCCGTAAATGCGGATGTTGATTTGCTCAAAGGTATTGAGTTCCTCGATTGTCTCTGCAAGGGTGTTGGACGGATCAAGGCTGTAATACAGATGCAGGTCTTTTACTTTGTCGTTGTGGAAATCGACCTTGACGGAATATGCCTTTTCAACCGAAGTCATTATCTCAGTGAGAGTGGCGTCTTCAAATAATATCGGTTTGATAGAAACGGCTATCGAGTCATTGACAGCCATAATAGTATCGACAGCAACAGTTTTGCCGACTTCTTGTTGTACTGAAATATCTGCCTTTTCCGGAGCTTCGCCGCGGTTGAATACCGTCACCTTGACTGCCACACCTATGGCTAATGCCACAAGCGAACATAGCAGAAACATTGCGACACTGGCGGCTCGACCTGTAAGCCACAGGAATTTGAACCGGGATTTGGAGGCTCGCCTTTGGAAGCGGTCCCATTCTTGGTTGACATCGTCATCACTCATCTCTTGTTGAGCTTCGACAGCAGAATCGGTCTTGCATAGCAGATTGTAGATATTGCGGGTCTCTGCATCCGAAAGAATCTCCTTCAGTTGAGCGTCGGAATATTTTTCGGGATGCTCTGTGATGTCAAGCACGAGATCATACTTATCCATTTTCTCTGAGTTTTTTGCGGATTAAACATAGTGCATGGCGAAGATGCTTGCAAACCATTGTCTTGCTGATGCCCATCTCGGCTGATACCTCTTCTATCTTCATTGCATACGAGAATCGCAGTTCAACAGCGCGTTGACACTGTTCCGGAAGTTCATGGCGGATGATGGCATAGATTTCTACAATGGTCGTCTCGTCAGGCCATTCTTCATCTCCATATTCCTCAAAATCTGCGAAATAACGGTTCATCACACGTTGGCGTATACCGAGGTCTCGGATATGGTTGAGGCAACGGTTACGCACCGCCCGAAGAAGATAGGCTTGAGAGACAGGATAATCAGCATGTCCGTCAAGGAGAAAGGTGAAAACATTATGGACAATATCGCGCGCTAGATCATCATCGTGCAGAAGCACCTTGGCCAAACGGTGCATCTGTGCATAATGTGCTTTGAAAAGCC
>JAUNPQ010000070.1:0-4608 GCA_030536615.1 Bacteroidales bacterium
ATTGGCGGTAAGGCCGGATTATGTCAGTTTGTGCGGCACGCCGCAGATTGTCCCCGTATATGGGTGCTCCGCTTTGGTGCGGTCTGGCGGATGCAGTGCCGTTTGTGGCTTGGTTGCATCCACGCCGGAGAAGGGCAGTTTTTCTGAAAAAACCAATTGCAAAATTAATTTTTTGTTTTAAACCTGCAAAATATTTCATCAATTTTTTGTGGCACGTGCAAGCCTTTTAAAAATTTTGAGGTTGATTTACTTCCAGTTATATTAATATATGTATAAATTACATAAAATTATACCTCATTTCAGGGAATTATTGCTAACTTTGCGCGGTGCAAAGCAGCCAAAGTCCGCTTTGTGCCTTGAAAATCTAACCCTGCGTGCGCATTCTCATCACAGGACCATGTTGCCCGTTTTGCCATGACCTGATCAAGGCGCAAGCGCACTGCCAATGCTTCTATTGAAATATAATTATGGATTTGAAGATAAAGAAAGGCCTTGACCTGCCGCTGAGCGGCGCAGTGACAGATTCCGTTGTCCGTCAGGTGCCGGCAGCCCGTGTGGCCGTCATCCCGGATGATTTCCCCGGGTTTGTCCCCAAGGTAGATGTCAAGGAAGGAGAAACGGTGCAGGCCGGTCAGCCCCTGATGCATCACAAACAGGAGCCGGCCGTCAGACTTGTTAGCCCGGTGAGTGGAACAGTCACGGCTGTTGTCCGCGGAGAACGCCGCAAAGTGCTTCGCGTTGAGGTGGAGGCTTCCGGAAATGGCGCCCCGTTGCGGTTTGCTACGGAAAGCCTGACAGATGCGTCAACTGTCACCATGGCTCTTGCGGAAAGCGGTCTGCTGGCCATGATGCGCCAGCGCCCTTATGACATCGTCCCCTCGCCGCACGTATTGCCGCGTGATATATTTGTTACCGCTTTTGATTCGGCACCTCTTGCCCACAACGTTGCCGCCGGCACGGACAAAGTGGCTGCACTTACTGCCGCCGTGAAACTTCTGGGCAACCTCACAAAAGGTAAAATCTACATTTCACGCCGTGACAGCGGCAGCTGCCCCGATATCCCCGGCGCGGAGATGGTGAATGTCTCAGGGCCGCATCCTGCCGGTCTGGTGGGCGTTCAGATAGCCAATATCCGCCCGGTCAACAAAGGCCAGACCGTGTGGACAATGAATCTGGACACACTCTGTAAAGTCGGGATCTTTGCCACGACAGGAGTCGTTGACCACACGGCGCTTGTTGCAGTCACAGGCAGTGAAGTCCGGCATCCCTATCTGGCACAGACCACTGTCGGCGTGTGTCTGGATGCCTTGCTCTCCGGACAGCTGAAAACAGATGGTGGAAAGAATATGCGCATCATCTCCGGAAATGTGCTCACCGGAGTGAAGGAGACCATCTCCGGATTCCTCCATTATCCCTACAGTCAGGTGACAGTAATCCCTGAGGGTGATGACGTGGACGAGTTCATGGGCTGGGCCTCCCTTTCGCCCAAGAAAATGAGTGTCAGCCCCTCCTATCCCGGCCATTGGTTCAGAAAACTCTTCAGCCCGGATGCACGCACACTTGGCGGCCGCCGAGCCATGATCATGTCCGGCGAATATGACCGATACATTCCTATGGACATCATGGCCGAGTATCTTCTCAAGGCCATCAACTCAGGCAACATAGACGCTATGGAACGTCTCGGTATATATGAAGTTGCTCCTGAGGACTTTGCTCTTGCCGAATATGCCGACTCGTCCAAACAGCCCTTGCAGGAGATTGTGCGCCGCGGCCTTGACGGCCTGAGAAAAGAGATGGAATAAACTGCAAGCATAGAAATTCAGATAATAAAATCAGAAAAGATATATACAGACGATGAAATCGTTACGTAAACTTATGGACCGCATCAAGCCGGCATTCTATGGCGGAAAGCTCAGCTCATTCCGCTCAGTGTATGACGGCTTTGACACGTTCCTTTTCACGCCGCGTGACACTGCCGGCGCGCGTGGTGTGCATGTCCATGACAGCATGGACTCCAAACGCACCATGACCATAGTCATCCTGGCGCTGATGCCATGTTTTATTTTCGGAATGTACAATACCGGCTACCAGCACTGGCTTGCGGCCGGAGAGACAGTATTCCCCTTCTGGGATCTGCTTTTCTATGGTTTTCTGTGCATCATCCCCATGGTGATAACCACCTATGTCGTTGGTCTTGGCATTGAATTCATCAGCGCCCAGCTACGGCACGAAGAGATACAGGAAGGTTTTCTGGTGACAGGAATCATTTTGCCCATGATTCTGCCGGTCGAGACACCACTGTGGATGGTGGCTGTGGCAACGGCTTTTGCAGTTATCTTTGCCAAAGAAGTTTTTGGCGGTACAGGGTATAACATTGTGAATGTGGCGCTTGCAGCGCGCGCTTTCCTGTTCTTTGCCTATCCGGCCAAAATGTCAGGCGACGAAGTCTTTGTTGCCTCTGAACCCGTCTTTGGATTCGGACCGCAGATAGCTGACGGATTCACCTGCGCCACCCCGCTGGGCCAGATAGCATCGTCGGCATCGGCACATCCTGTACTTACGGGTATAGACGGCCATGCCATCACCGCCGCCGACGCTTTCTGGGGCTTTATCCCCGGTTCATTCGGAGAGACATCAGTAGCCTGCATACTCATAGGCGCGGCAATCCTGTTGTTCACACGCATAGCCTCATGGCGCATAATGCTCTCTGTGGCTGCCGGAGGTCTGCTGATGGGCTGGGTGGCCAATATATTCGCCTCACCCACCTATCCCGGTTCGTTCCTTGATCCGGTTGACCAGCTGATGTTCGGCGGGTTTGCATTCGCGGCAGTGTTCATGGCTACCGATCCAGTGACCGCCGCACGCACAAATACCGGTAAATACATCTACGGATTCATGATAGGCGTTCTGGCAGTGCTGATACGCACCTATAACACCGGTTATCCCGAGGGTGCCATGCTCGCGGTGCTGCTGATGAATGTGTTTGCCCCCCTCATAGACTGGTGCGTGGTGCAGGCCAACATACGCCGGCGTATGCGGCGCCTTGTGGTTGCTGAGAACAGTCTTGACGCCAAGGAGGATGAAATTGAGAATCTCACAACAGATAAGACCGATAAGAAATGAAAAAACAAGGAAACATATATACAATAATCTATATTGTGATTATTGTGGTTGTTGTGGGAACAGCGCTTGCCGTGACATCCATGGCGCTGAAAGACCGGCAGAACGAGAACGCCGATGCTGACAAGATGAGGCAGATTCTGGCGTCCGTGCACATTGTGCCCGGTGACGGAGAGAAAGTCAATACACTTTTCGATAAATATATAACCGCGCAGACAGTTGTCAATTCGGCAGGGCAAGTCATAGGCAATGACGCTTTTGCTGTCAATGTGCAGGCCCAGAGCAAAATCAAGGATATCACCAAGCGTGAGCTTCCGGTATATATCTGTGAACTTCCCGCCGAGGGCACAAAATATATAATTCCGGTGTTCGGTTCCGGACTATGGGGCCCCATATGGGGCTATGTTGCCCTTGATGCCGACGGCTCAACCATATACGGTGCGTACTTCGCCCATCAGGGCGAGACACCCGGATTGGGCGCCGAGATAGAGAAGCCTGCATTCTCCGGGCAGTTCCGCGGCAAGCACATGTTCAAGGACGGTGAATTCCGACCTGTCGCCGTGCTCAAGAAAGGACAGAAACCTGCGGGCGGTGAGGACTACGTGGACGGAGTCTCAGGCGGCACTATAACAAGCAAAGGCGTCAGCGCAATGCTGTCGGATTGCCTGGCACCCTACAAAACATATTTGGAGACAATAAACAAACAATAAATAGACAAGATGTCAGAAAAGACAAACAGCCGCAGCGTGCTGTTCAATCCGCTGTCAAAGGATAATCCGGTCATAGTGCAGATTCTGGGCATATGCTCGGCACTGGCTGTGACCGCCAAACTCGAGCCGGCAATAGTCATGGGACTTTCCGTGATAGCTGTTCTGGCTTTCTCATGTGTGATCGTGTCCCTGATACGCAACACCATCCCCACAAGCATCCGCATAATTGTGCAGCTTGTAGTGGTGGCAGGCCTTGTGGTGATTGTCAATCAGCTGCTTCTTGCCTATGCCTACGATGTCAGCAAACAGCTGTCGGTGTTCATCGGCCTGATAATCACAAACTGCATACTGATGGGGCGCCTTGAGGCATTCGCTATGGGCAACAAGCCCTGGCCCGCATTCCTTGACGGAGTAGGCAACGGTCTGGGCTACACAATCATACTTGTTATTGTTGCCTTTTTCCGTGAACTTCTGGGCAGCGGCACTCTTCTGGGCTATCAGGTCATCCCACAGTGGTGCTACGACCACGGCTACTCAAACAACGGACTGATGATCCTTCCGCCAATGGCACTGATAGTGGTGGCATGCGTGATATGGGTCCACCGCAGCCGCAACAAGGAGTTGCAGGAAGACTGAGATAATTTGTAAACGCATATCATTCATTTGCAGATGGAAGATTTCAACTTGTTCATACGGTCGATATTCATCGACAACATGATATTTGCCTATTTCCTGGGCATGTGCTCGTTCCTTGCTGTGAGCAAGGACGTGAAGACGG
>JAUNPQ010000070.1:4618-11623 GCA_030536615.1 Bacteroidales bacterium
GGCGTTCGGACTGGGCATCGCGGTGACATTCATGCTCACCATCACATTGCCTATAAACTACCTTCTCGAGGTCTATGTGCTCCGCCCCGGAGCATTGTTGTGGCTCGGCCCGGACTATGCCGGCGTGGATCTGAGCTTTCTGTCTCTGATCATGTTTATCGCCGTCATAGCGTCCATGACACAGCTTGTCGAGATGGCGGTGGAGAAATACAGCCCCTCGTTATACTCGCAGTTGGGAATATTCCTGCCGCTGATAGCCGTGAACTGCGCCATTCTCGGAGGTTCGCTGTTCATGGAACAGCGTGATTTCACAAGCCTCGGCACCGCGGTATTTGCCGGCGCCGGCTGGGGTCTGGGGTGGCTGCTGGCAATAGTGGCCATCGCCGCCATACGTGAGCGCCTTGACAGCCACAACAACATACCCAAACCATTGAAAGGCGTCGGAATAACATTCATAATCACAGCTCTCATGGGGATAGCTTTCATGAGTTTCCTCGGTATAAAAATCTGATAAGACAATGATAGGATATCCATATAATGTGCTGGCCGCCACAACATCCACCCTTACGGTTGTTGGCGGGGTCACCATCTTTCTGATAATCACACTTCTGCTTGTAGCGCTTCTGCTTGTTGCCAAACGTTTTCTGGTGAAGAGCGGCAGCGTGAACATACACATCAACAACGAGACAAACGTGTCCGCCCAGGCCGGGTCATCGCTGTTGTCAACATTGGCGGGCAAAGACATTTTCCTGCCCAGTGCGTGTGGCGGAAAAGGCAGCTGCGGACAGTGCCGTGTGCGCGTTGTTGAAGGTGGCGGTGAGATACTGCCCACTGAGACTGTCCATTTTTCGCGCAAAGAGATCAAAGAGGGCTGGCGTCTTGGCTGTCAGGTCAAAGTCAAAGAGGATATGGCTATAACGGTGCCCGCATCCGTACTTTCAGTAAAAGAATGGGAATGCGAAGTCATCTCAAACCGCAATGTAGCCACCTTTATCAAGGAATTCATCGTTGCATTGCCTGAGGGTGAGCACATGGATTTTCTTCCCGGCTCATATGCGCAGATAAAAATTCCCAAGTATACTATGGACTATGACAAGGACATAGACAAAGCCCTGATAGGCGAGGAATATCTGCCCGCGTGGGAAAAATTCGGACTATTCAGCCTCAAGTGCCGCAATGACGAGGACACCGTCCGCGCCTATTCCATGGCAAACTATCCCGAGGAAGGCAATCTGATCATGCTGACTGTGCGTATCGCCACCCCGCCATTTAAACCAAAACCTGAGGTGGGATTTCAGGATGTGATGCCCGGAATAGCCTCAAGCTATATCTTTACCCTCAAGCCCGGTGACAAAGTGCGTATGTCAGGTCCTTATGGCGATTTCCATCCCATTCTTGATTCAAAGGCCGAGATGATGTGGATAGGTGGCGGTGCCGGAATGGCACCCTTGCGCGCACAAATAATGTATATGACCAAGACATTGCACACCACAGACAGAGTTATGAACTTCTTTTATGGTGCCCGTGCACTCAATGAAGTATTCTATCTTGACGATTTCCTGCAACTTGAAAAAGACTTTCCGAATTTCAGATTCCATCTTGCCCTTGACCGTCCCGATCCGGCTGCCGATGCCGCAGGAGTGAAGTATACTCCCGGATTTGTGCATCAGGTAATCTATGACACGTATCTGAAGAATCACCCCGATCCTGAAGATATTGAGTACTACATGTGCGGCCCCGGCCCGATGAGCGCAGCCGTCAACAAGATGCTTGACAGTCTGGGCGTTGCCCCTGAAAGCATACACTATGACAACTTCGGCGCATAATTGACGCTATTAAAGTATATACGGTTATACAAAAGGTCAATACAAAGATTTTAACACCCTCTTAAGAAGCAGATATATCAAAGGGCCGGTTGATTGATATTTTTCAACCGGTCCTTCAGTATGTGTGGGAGTGATGATTATAAGAACTGAATATGATAAAGCACGGTATGCCTGATCGTAGTGAACACATCATTGTCCGGCCGCTTTAATATGCGTGGATAGAAGTCAATCGGTAACGTTCAAGAGTGGAAATATAGACAGAGCGCAGGATGTGAATAAAGAGATAAAAAAAGATTGCGTACCCTGTTGGACACGCAATCTTTTTTGAGTTATGCAATGTGTTTATTTGCTTTCGGGAGCGAGCACGTAAACACGATAGTTGTTCTGTTCAAGAACTTTCTTCATGAGATTCTTGACGTCGGCGGCAGTGAGCTTGGATGCAAGCTCCTCGGCACCGTTGAACACGTCAACACCATTGATGGCTGTGCCGGCTATAGCGCCTGCCCATGCATTGTTTTTCTCAAGGTCCTCCTTGGCAGATTTGATCATGAATTCCTTAATGGGATTGAACTCGTCATCAGATATGTTCTGGCTCATGTCAAATACCATGTCCTTGATGTGGCCCAGAACTTCATCCTTGAGTTCCGGTTTCATCGGGAAAGGAATCTTGATCATGAAGTTCTGCTCGCCGGTACGATGCAGACTTGCACGTGCTCCGATTGAGTAAACGGCTCCCATCTCCTCGCGGATCTTCTTGAGAAGACGGTTGCTGAGGATCTGGCCGGCTACTGATGATGCAAGACGGTTTTCAGCGGTGTAGGGGATGTTGGCTGAGAGTGTGATGGTGACGTAAGTCTGGGGAGTTTCCATAACCATTGTCTCATCGGTCTCGTTGGCGCCGGTATACGGCTCATAGTCGGGGTTGACCTTGTAGGGAACAGGGGCAATGCGCGGAGTGACAAGATTGCCTATGTACTGATTGCAGAGAGCGGTGATTGAATCAATGTTGATGTCACCTACAAATGCGAATGTGTATTCGGCAGGATTTGCAAGCATCTCGTGAGCCAGTGACTCGGACACATCGCGTTTGGCCTCCTTGACAGCTGCTGTGGTGGGTACCATCCGGTCTGCTATTTTGTAAAGGCTCTTGGCGGCTCCCGCTTCTGACTTGTAATCGGGGGTTGACTCCTGGTTGGCAAGGATTGCCTCGAACATGCCCTGCATGCCTGCATAGTCATCTTCATAGAGACGCAGGTCGCCGAATGCCATATGGATCAGCTCCATGAGGGTTTTCAGATTCTTGGGTGTGGTGGAGCCGATGATCAACCTGTCATAGTCATCAAAGTTGAATGATAGTTTTGTGTTCTTGCCCTGAAGAAATTTCTCAAGATCACTGTTTGTGTATGTTCCCAGACCGTAGCGCATCAGCGAGAGGGGAAGGAACATGGTCGATGCGTCGTCGGCATTTGTTGCTGACAGGCCGCCTATCGCGCTTGCATAGAACAGAATTTCGCCGTCCTTGAATTTGGTAGGTTTGAGGATGATCTTGATTCCGTTGGGGTAGGTGAGCTCTGTGGCATCCCACTGTGCGTTGTGGCTGACGGTTGCCTGAACGGCCGGAGCAAGTTCCGGAACAAGAGGCTCGGATTTCATCTCATCCTTGTAGCCTTCTATGTCCTCGGCTTCAACGGCTGTGATGACGGCTGCTATCTCATCCTGAGTGGGAGTGTGATAGGTGTCGTTCTCAGGTGTCATGGCCAGGAACACACGGTTGTCATCCTTGATAAGCTCGGGGAGGAGCTGGTTGATGCCTTGCAGGGGAAGCATCTGTGAAAACCTCTTGGCCTGGTCAAGTTCGTATTTTATGCCGGGGATAGGATCGCCCTTTGTGAAGTTGGCGGCGTACTCACGTGCATAGGAGGTATTGGTGCGTCCGTTGCGCTGTTCGTACTGTTTCTCGAATCCGGAAACATAGTCAGCTTTCGCGCGGTCAAACTCGCCCTGTGTGAATCCGCCGCGAGCGGCACGCAGAAGTTCGCGGTAGGCGGCTTCAAAAGCGGGGCGCAGGTCATTGCCCTTGCCTACAACCTCAAGCATGAGAGCATCTTTTGTGGAGGCAATGAAGAAATCGCCAAGTTCAACGCTTGCCTGTGCAAAAGGACAATCGGGTTTCTTGGCCATGTCGCTGAGACGCTGGTTGAGCATCTTGGTGATGATGTCTTTCATATATGCTACCGGGAAGTATGCCAATGTTGAGCGGTACTGGCGCGGCAGAAGCTGTTCCTTGAGCTTGAACATCATCATGGCTATGGGATATGCCATTTCCTTGTCCTTGCCAATGGCGTAGATGGTGCCGGGAGTGTCCTGCACATCCAGATATACACGTTCCTGAACGGTGTCGGGCATCTGGATAGGCTCAAAGATTTCTTTGATCTTTGCCTCGATGTAGTCAGGATCAATGTCTCCGACAACGATTATTCCCTGCTGGTCCGGACGATACCATTCCTCATAGTAGTCGCGCAGTGCCTTTGGCGGGAAATTGTCCACAACTTCCATGGTTCCTATGGGCAGACGTTTTCCGTATTTGTTGTCGGGGTATATTACCGGCAGAAGATTCTCAAGTATGCGCATCTGGCCCACGTTGCTGCGACGCCATTCCTGATGGATGACTCCACGCTCTTTTTCAATTTCCTCGGGATCAAGGAGCAGACCGTCGGCCCAGTCGTGAAGAATGAGCAGACATGAGTCTATCACACCTGTGCGCTGCACGGGAACTGATGAGATGTTGTAGACGGTCTCGTCAATTGAAGTGTAGGCATTGAGGTTCTGTCCGAATTTCACTCCGATGGTCTCCAACCAGTCAATAAGTGAGTTGCCGGGGAAATTCTGAGTGCCGTTGAAGCACATGTGCTCAAGAAAGTGTGCCAGTCCACGCTGGTTCTCTTCTTCAAGAATGGAACCCACTTTCTGCGCGATGAAGAAATCTGCCTGCCCTTTGGGCATTTCGTTGTGGCGGATGTAGTAGGTCATGCCGTTTGGAAGATGGCCTACGCGCACAGCGGAGTCAACCGGCGCTGCCGGAACTTCCTGAGCGTTTACGCCTGTGGCCGGGATTAGCATTCCCAGCAGCACGGCGGCGTTTAGCAATAGTTTTCTCATATGTAATTATTTAAAAAAAGTATTTCTGGATTTATCCAAGCGTGCGGATAACAGAATCCGGTATGGCACTTTCTGAATGTGATGCTGTGACATAACATCTCTTAGACGCAAATATACGCAAATACTTGCACTGCTCAGCGTTAAAAAAAACTAACGCACAATCCCTCTATCTGAGAGTCCTGCTGCGCCCTTTCGTTTCCCTGATCTTTCTGCCACTGTTTTGGTCCCGGTGCCGTGAAAGCCGGTGAGGCAAAAAAATGTTCGGCTACTTATCCCAAGCAGCCGAACGCCTTAACCTATGATTCACTTATTATTGATCTGATCTCATGAATAATTTTGTCTTTCTCTTCCAATATTTCCTATTTCTTCTCTTTCCTATATGCTACTTATATCAATCTTGGCATTAAGATTCTCGGTGATTGATCAGATTTCTGTGAGAGCAAAATTAAATAAAAAAACGAAAACGACGCATAAAATTACATAATGTTAACTATTGATAACATCAATTTAGTATTGCACCCCTATGCGCATAATTCTTTTTATGCACATAGTAAGCCTGTAACGTATTTATTCTTAATCTCTTAATCGTGTTGGCGCAAAGGGAAGCGTGTGGGACGTAGAATCAACCTCAATGATGAGGAATAAGTGAAATAAGCCCATACCCATGTTATGAACACGGTGAGGCGGTTGCGCATCCCGAGCAGGGACATCAGATGGACAGCCATCCAGATAAACCATGCGGGACGTCCATACAGACGCAGATGTTTTATGTCGGCAATGGCACGGTTACGTCCCACAGTGGCCATGGTACCCTTGTCGCGGTATACAAAAGGCTTGTCGCGGCCTTCCTGATTGAGGTTGCGGGCAAGATTGCGCGCTGACTGTATCGCTACCTGAGCCACCTGCGGATGCCCGTGCGGATAGGCATTGTCCGCTATATAGGCAATGTCTCCCAGCGCATAGACATTCTGAACGCCGGTGACGCGGTTCAGATTGTCAACTATAAAGCGGCCTCCCGGACCAATTGACGGCTTGACGGAGCCTTCAAAGTCAAAGCTGTTGGCTGTGACGCCGGCAGTCCATATGACCATTTCACTGTATAGCTGTGTGCCGTCTGTGAAAGTGATGGTATTGTCGGCGTATGATTTCATGGTGCACGACAGTTTTACGTTGACCATCAGATGCTCCATGTATTCAAGCACTTTCCTGCCGGCGTGGGCATCCATGGTCCGCAGCAGCCGGTCCGATCCCTCCACAAGAGTCACGGTGACTTCCGTGGGGTCTATACCGGGATATTCACGGGGCAGGATGTAGCGTTTCATCTCACCTAAAGCACCGGCAATCTCCACGCCGGCCGGACCGCCGCCAATGATTGTGAAAGTGAGAAGACGGCGCCGCAGATCGGCGTCTTTGCTGACAGCGGCACGTTCAAGGCGCTGCAGAATGTCGTTGCGGCAGCGTATGGCCTGTGTGGTGCTTTTTAGGGTATAGACTGTCTTTTCAAGTTCGGGCATGCCGAAAAAATTGTTGGTAGTGCCGGCGGCAATGACAAGGGCATCATACTCCAGAGTCTCGAATTGAGTGTGGACCACCCGCCGGTCAGTGTCTATGCGGCGCACCTCTCCAAGATGGAAACGGCAGCCGCGTGCACGCCGTGAGCGCATCTCGCGTCTAAAAGCAAAGCATATGCTTCCGGCATCAAGGCCGGCGGAAGCAACCTGATAGAAAAGAGGCGGGAAACTATGATAGTTGTCTTTGTCAATAAGCACAACGTCCCATTTTTTCCTGTCTATGTGTTTTATGAAAGTCAGGCCTGCAAAACCGCCGCCGATGACAATCATCCTTTTACGTGTATCCATATTATATTAATAACAGATGTGAGGAATGCTGCTTTTTTAACAATTGTGATGTTTTTTTGTTGAAGCTAATTTTGCATTGTGTACTCTTATTCGTATTTTTGACGGGGTCTTAAATACTCTCGTTCGGCAATGCTAAAATAAATTTTGCATTGCTCTCAACT
>JAUNPQ010000008.1:0-50274 GCA_030536615.1 Bacteroidales bacterium
CAGCGCGCCACGTTCGGGACGTGGAGGTCGGAAGTTCGAGTCTTCTCACCCCGACAAAACAAATAAGAGAGCTGTAGGTTAATTACTTACAGCTCTTTTTTCATTCTGGGGCAGCACGGCTCAGCGTGATCCTTTGTCACGTATCTCAACCCGGCGTATCTTGCCGCTGATGGTCTTGGGAAGTTCGTCAACGAACTCAATCACACGCGGATACTTATAGGGTGCGGTGGTGCGCTTCACATGAGTCTGAAGTTCCTTGACAAGCGCATCGCGGTCAGCGTCACGATAATCGCCTGAGAGGACAATAGTGGCCTTGACAAGTTGTCCGCGTATTGGATCGGGAACACCTGTTATTGCACATTCCACAACTGCCGGATGCGTCATCAGCGCATTCTCAACCTCAGCCGGGCCAATGCGGTAACCGGATGATTTTATAACATCATCCACGCGTCCCACAAACCAGAAATAGCCGTCCTCGTCACGGTAGGCCACATCGCACGTATGATAAACGCCTCCGTTATGGGCCTGCACTGTCAGTTCAGGGTTGTATAGATACTCGCGGAACAGACCCAGTGGGCGATGCCTACCGGTATAGACAACAATCTCGCCATGTTCGCCAACTGCACAGGGGGTTCCGTCAGGACGCACAATGTCAATAGGATAGTCGGGTGACGGTATGCCCATGGATTCCGGTTTGGCATCCATCCACGGAAAGGTAGCTATAGCCAAAGTGCTTTCGGTCTGGCCGTAGCCTTCACGTATCTGGAGTCCGGTAAGTTCGCGCCAACGGTCAAAAACACTTGGATTCATGGCCTCGCCGGCAGTGGTGCACCAGCGCAAGGCTGAAAGATCAAAAGCTGAAAGATCCTCCAGAATCAGAAAACGGTAGACGGTCGGTGGCGCGCAGAAATGAGTAATATGATGTTTCTGGAACATATCCAGCACCTCCGCCGGATTGAATTTCTCAAAATCATAGACAAAAACATTGGCACCGGCAAACCATTGACCGTAAAGTTTTCCCCAAACGGCTTTCCCCCACCCTGTGTCTGCCAGAGTGAAATGAAGCGAATTTCCGTCAAGATTATGCCAGTATTTTCCGGTGGTTATATGCCCTAAGGGATAAAGAAAGTCATGGGCCACCATCTTGGGTTCGCCGGTGGTACCTGATGTGAAATATAACAATGAAATGTCATCATTATCATTCACATGCGCAGGTCTCCGGAACTCCGGAGCGTTTTCCATTCCAAGATTGAAATCAAGCCATCCCTCAGGCACGGCCGGCCCGGTGGATATGCGGTGGCTGACAGTGGGACATTCTGCAATCGCAGCATCGACATGGCCGGTGATCACCTCATCGCCGGCAACAACGATTGCCTTTATTTTTGCCGCATTACACCTGTATATTATATCCTTTGGCGTCAGCAAGTGCGTTGCCGGAATAGCCACAGCGCCAAGTTTATGGAGCGCGATGATTGAGAACCAGAACTGATAGCGGCGCTTAAGTATCAGCATCACCTTGTCTCCGGCACCAATGCCGAGGGACTGAAAAAAAGAGGCTGTGCTATCAGATGCTTCCTTTATCTCACGAAATGTGAATTGTTTTTCCTCACCGCGATCATTTGTCCACAAAAGCGCCGGTTTGTCAGGTTCAGCTTCCGCCCATTCATCCACAACATCATAGGCGAAATTGAAATTTTCCGGCACCTTTACCTTATAATTCTTCAGGAAATCATCAAGCGAGTCAAACTCGCTTTTTTCAAGAAACTTCTCTACCATTTTGTAATTGTTGAAACCTTGGAAACCTTTATTGCGGCAGAAAGCAAACCTTCTCTCAGGCATTTTGCAACCCTTTCGCATCAGCGAGAGCGCCGCAGTCAATATGTAATTGTGGCTGCAAATAACTGAATTTTGGGTTGAAAAACCAAGAAAAAATATGCAAAATTTAATAACGACCCTCGCCGAAGTCTCCAAACGACGTGTTTTTTCACGGCTATCTGATGTTAGACAATCACAGTCAAACCACACTGTATAAATCACTTAAAACATAACTAAGCCGAGGCGCCAAATCAATCAAGCTTATACTCCACCGAAATGGACATATCTCCCCCCCGATTTTACAATAATGTTTTCAGGAAGATGTCTCCGTAAATATTTCAGAGATATCCGGATTACATCATAATTGGTCAGTATCAACAATGATGGTCACCGGACCGTCGTTGACAAGTGACACTTTCATGTCCGCACCAAACACCCCGCGTTGCACCGAGCGCTCCAATACCTCCGAAAGTCCCTGACAATAGCGTTCATAAAGAGGTTCTGCCACCTCCGGATGCGCTGCCATCACATAGCTGGGGCGATTCCCTTTCCTCGTGTTTGCCAACAATGTGAACTGGCTGATGGCAAGAACATCACCGCCAACATCTTTCACGCTACGGTTCATGATGCCGTTATCATCATTGAAAATGCGCATCGACGCAGTTTTGGCCACCAGACGGTCAACTTCCTTTTCGGTATCACCCTCGGCTATGCCAACCAGAACCATCATTCCATGACCTATGCTACCGGTCAAACATCCGTCAACACTCACCGATGCCTCAGTAACACGTTGTATAACTATCTTCATAATAACAATTTATCATATATCGCCAAGTCCCTCTTTTACAAGGCGTGCCTTTGCCGGACCGACAAGGACAGCAATTTCCTGCATGGGTGCGGTTCGTATCCTCTTCACACTTTTGAAATGGCGCAGAAGTGTGGCCGCTGTAGCCGGACCAATCCCTTTTATTGAGTCCAATTCGCTGCGTACCTGATCTTTACTGCGTAGATCACGATGAAATGTTATACCGAATCTGTGTGCTTCATCGCGCAGGTGCTGCACAATACGCAGGCTCTCGCTGGATTTGTTGATGTACAAAGGCAACGTATCGCCCGGAAAATATATCTCCTCCAGCCGTTTGGCTATGCCCACCACTGCAATTGTTCCTCGCAGTCCAAGTTCATCAAGAGCTTCCACGGCTGAGCTGAGCTGTCCTTTACCGCCGTCAACAACAATGAGTTGCGGCAGATCATCGGGTGACTCGGCAAGCATACGCGAGTAACGCCGTGTCAGAACCTCCTTCATGGTGGCGAAGTCATCAGCTCCCACAACTGTCTTTATCTTGAAATGGCGGTAGTCTTTTTTTGCCGGCTTGCCGTCGCGGAACACCACGCATGAGGCTACAGGATTGGTACCCTGAATGTTGGAGTTGTCAAAACACTCAATATGACGTGGCTGCGTTGTGAGACGGAAGTCCTCTTTCATGCGGTCCATGAGCTTGTCCACACGGGCATCCGGATCATGTCGTTCAAGGTGTTTCAGGTCATCTATCCGTGCCTGCCGGGCATTGCGCTCAGACACCTCAAGAAGCTTGGCTTTGTCTCCGCGGCGTGGAATGGTGAATGACACATCAGGCATCTCCACCGCAGGCATCTCCGCAACAACAACCTCGTCATAGACAACGTCAAGAGTGGACCGGATTTCTTCCATGGCATATGACAGCAGATCCGCGCGCGACTCATCCAGTCTCCGTTTGTAACGCAACGTTACAGCACGCACCACGGCCCCGCGCCGCACATGCATATAATTGATATAGACATCCGCTCCCGGCTCATCATGGATTCCGAAAACATCAAGTTCGTCAATAGTCTGTGAAACGATGGCAGACCGCGCCCTATAATTTGCTACCATATCATACTTGTCCTTTAGCTCCTGAGCCTCCTCAAAACGCAATTGGGATGCGTAGCGCTGCATCTCGTCCTTGAGGTAATTCATGAGTTCTGCCGTCTCTCCGCGCAGAATCTGGCGCACACGCTCTATATTGGCGCGATACTGCTCGGGGGTTATCATCCCTTTGCAACATCCCTTGCAGCGTTTTATATGGTAGTTCAGACAGAGACGCCCCTTGTCTTTGGCCAGAAAATCAGGTGTGATATTAAGACGGCATCCCCGCAACGGATAAAGGTCGGAAATAAGCCGCAGCAATGTATGTCCAATCGTGGCGTTTGTATACGGCCCATAATACTTTGAACCGTCCTTTATGTGCTGACGCGTCATGAAAACGCGCGGATACAACTCGTTTGTGACAACTATCCAGGGGTATGATTTATCATCCTTGAGAAGCACATTGTAATGTGGCTTATACTCCTTGATCATGGAGTTTTCAAGATTCAGCGCGTCCTGCTCAGTCGGCACAACTATATAACTCATATCTGCAATAGCCGCCACAAGCAGGTTTGTGCGCAGACAATCGTGAGTACGGTTGAAATATGACGATACGCGTCTTTTCAGATTCTTGGCCTTTCCCACATAAATCACCTTTCCGGTCTTGTCATAATAGGTGTATACTCCCGGTGTGTCCGGAAGTATAGCTATTTTTTCTTTCAGCCGGGGCGATTTCTCGTGTTTTGCCATAGTTGTTTATTTAGATCATCCGCGTTTATTCAGAACGGCCACTTTAAGGAAATGTTTATACCAGATATTGTGCTTATGACAGATATTGTACTTTGTCAAATATTAGAAACTGTTTAATGTAATGACGTACGGGCATCCTCATTTATTATCATTCTCAATTGCAAGAGGCAGTTTAATCATAAACGTGGAAGAGCCTCTAACATTCCCTATCATATCTTTCCCATATTTCAATATCATTACCTACGGCGGTCATGATTGCACAAAATGCTCCGACGCAAAAAGCGCCGGAACAAAATTATGCCATCCGCAAAAATCAATAGACTATCAGCGAAGAGACCTCTGCATCAGCCGGCAGAGTTGCGCGACCGTTAAGTGCGGAAAGTTCAATGATAAAGTTTATATAGATTTTCTTGGGATTCATGCTCTTCACAAGATTGTATGCCGCAGCCATCGTTCCTCCGGTTGCAAGCACATCATCATGCAACACCACAACATCATCAGGAGTGATAGCATCGCAATGCATTTCTATGACATCCGTGCCATATTCTTTCTGGTACTCGGCGCGCACAGTGTCGGCGGGAAGTTTGCCGGGCTTGCGTGCAGGGACAAAACCTGCACCAAGTTCAAAGGCAAGAATAGAGCCGCCTATGAATCCACGGCTCTCAATGCCCACAACCTTGGTGACACCTTTGTCACGGTAGAGCTGTGACAGGTCCCAGCCAATGATGTGCAGGGCACGCGGATCCTTGAAGACAGTTGTAAGGTCCTTGAACACGATTCCCTTTGTCGGGAAATCATAGACATCACGGATTTTTGACTTGATATATTCCATTTTATATAAGAGTTAAAATGTTGATTCTTCGATTATTGAAATGCATATTGTTTCACGTGGAACATTTTGTTGTCATCTGCCGAGCAGCAGCATCAGAATATTGATATCAGCCGGAGAAACTCCGGGAATACGGACAGCCTGTCCGATTGTAGTTGGCCGTTGCCGATCCAGCTTCTGCCTGGCCTCGGTGCTGAGCGCTTTTATGGAGAGATAGTCAATACCATTACCCAACCGGATATTTTCAAGGCGTTTCATTTTCCCGGCGGTCTGTCGCTCGCGTTCTATATATCCACGATATTTGACATCAATCTCGGCCGCTTCAAGCACCTCATCACGGATATTTTCAGGCACACCCTCAATCCACTCAGCAAGCGCCGGAATAAATGATGGGAGGTCGGCAATCTCAATCTGTGGACGGGCAAGGATGTCCGCAGCCCGCATAGACTGCTTGAGCGCAGTTGATCCTTTTGAAACAAGCAATGAATCTATCTGTGCCGCTGTAACGGTTGTAGAAGACAGAAAATCTATGAGCGTCTCCACGAGCCTGTATTTTTCATTGCAGAGACTCATTCGCTCATCGTCAGCAAGTCCTATACGGTGGGCACGGCCCGTGAGACGCGCGTCGGCATTGTCCTGGCGCAGGAGCGTACGGAACTCGGCACGCGACGTGAACATACGGTATGGTTCATCAACACCTTTGGTTATAAGATCGTCAATCAGCACGCCGATATAGGCTTCATCGCGAGCCAGAGTGAATTCGTCACGATCTTGTATTTTCAAGGCGGCGTTCGCACCTGCTACAAGCCCCTGGGCAGCGGCTTCCTCATAACCGGTAGTTCCGTTTATCTGGCCGGCAAAATATAGTCCGGGGACAAGGCGTGTTTCGAGTGTGGCCCGCAGTTGACGCGGATCGAAGTAGTCATACTCTATGGCATATCCGGGTCTATAGATCTGCACTTCGCTCAGAGCGGGTATGGTCTGAAGGGCACGGATCTGTATGTCAATAGGCAGCGAGCTGCTGAAGCCGTTGAGATAATATTCCTGAGTGTTCTCCCCTTCCGGTTCAAGAAAGAGCTGATGCTCATTCTTGTCAGCAAATGTCACAATCTTGGTTTCTATTGACGGGCAATAGCGTGGACCGATAGACTGAATCTGACCATTATACAGTGGTGAGTCAGGGAGACCCTCGCGCAACACGTCGTGTGTCTGCGCATTGGTATAGAGTATGTAACAGGGACGCTGCGCAAGAGTTGAGTGAGACGAGGGCAAATAGCTGAACCGATTGCCGGCGGCATCCCCACTCTGCTCAACTGTTAGATCCCATTTCACAGAGCGCCCGTCAATGCGCACCGGCGTACCTGTTTTCATGCGACCGGCTTCAAAGCCAAGTTCCACAAGTTGTTCGGTAAGCCCATATGAGGATGGCTCGCTGACACGACCTCCGGGAATCTTTGTGCGACCTATATGCATCAGGCCGTTCAGGAACGTACCATTGGTAAGAACAACAGCACGGGCCTTGAAGTGGAAGCCGTTACCGGTAAAAACTCCACAGGGCTTTCCGTCAGCAATATCCAGGGAAGCAACCGTATCCTGCCACATATGCAGATTGGGAGTATTCTCAAGAATATGACGCCAGTTGGCCGAGAAAGCCATGCGGTCACACTGTGAACGCGGACTCCACATAGCAGGGCCCTTTGACCGGTTAAGCATACGGAATTGTATGGACGATGCGTCCGTGACACGTCCCATCATGCCGCCCAACGCATCTATTTCTCTGACAATCTGTCCTTTTGCTATTCCACCGACAGCCGGATTGCAGCTCATCTGCGCAATCTTGTTCATGTCCATTGTCACCAATAGGGTTGCAGCACCCAGACGCGCGGCAGCATGAGCCGCCTCGCAACCGGCATGTCCGGCACCAACAACAATGACATCATATTCCGTTCTCATTCGGCAGAAATCAGTTTAGAAAATTACCAAAAATAAATTTCAATATATGCACCGATAGTGGGTCTTAATCAGATATTCAGTTAATAATCAATGACTTTATCCTTTTAAAATAGCTGTATTTTTATATCAGATTGTCTTTTATGTTCACCTCCACTTGTGTCTGCTTCTTTTTCATAATCGCCGAAAGAATGTCAAGAGCATCGTTTTCATGGCGCTCCATTATCTCACGCTCACCGGGGCCTTTGTCATTAATTCCGCACAAGTGGAGAACACCATGAATAATGACACGATAGAGTTCAGTCTGAGGGTTTAGACCTAACGTCATGGCATTTGATGAAACAGTATCAAGAGAAATGACCATATCGCCACGCAGAAAATTGCCACGGCAATAGTCAAAGGTGATGATATCTGTAAAATAATCGTGCTGAAGGAAGTTGCGGTTCACTTCAAGAATATACGGATCGTTGCAGAAGATATACGATAGACTGCCCACCTCGCGGTGGTGACTGCTTGCAACCTTCCCTATCCACTCTTCCATTAGAGCGAAATCCAAGGGGGGCATTTCAACGCCCTCGGCTTGCCAAATTATGCGCTCTGACATTCTTTAAAGCAAAATCTATGGCGACGCGGATTATCAAAGAAACGCCGGTCGCCCAATTAAGGCACAAATTTAGTAATAAATTATCAATAAAAAAAGTCTGGCATCGGATTTATGAAATTATTGCAAAGCGATGACTTTTGAATACATTTTTTAACACCACATCTCTATTTTATACAATTTTACCGCATAACCTAATAAGATATTATAGTCTGTGAAACAGAAAATTATCCATAAAAAAGCATGGTTTTGACGCGTTGAGAAAGCCATTGAAAGCAGCAAGCCGCATAGTTGCCCGAAAAAAAGTGGACTTGTCAGACATGTCCGACAAGTCTGACACCCTTAAATAAAAATATTTTGCAAACAGGGCAAAATAAAATAACCATTCAGCAAAAATAAGTAACTTTGCGAATGTGCACCGAGCAACGTGACTTTGGTGCGAGTCTGCTCCCACATATTATTTATTATTGTAACCGATCCCACATGAATTACACATTTCTGCCCAAAGCCGGAGGATACCGCCAGTTGTTGGCATACAGACTCTCAGAAGCTATCTGTGACCTGACGGCTGTGTTCGTCGCACGTTTCATACGCGCCGGTAGCCGCACCGCCGATCAGATGGAATAGGCGGCACGGAGTGGAAAACAAAACATAGCCGAGGGCAGTGAAGCATCCCGCACATCAAAGGAGACAGAAATTAAACTCACAAATGTTGCAAAAGCATCGCTTGAAGAACTTCTTCTTGATTATGAAGACTACCTGCGACAACACAATCTTGAAATGTGGGACAAAGCCCACCCACGCACAATGCGGATAAGAGCCTATCTGAAAAGCGAAACATTCATGGACCGCCCCACACAATATGCCACAGTGATGGATGCAGAGGAATATTGCAATCTCAGCATAACACTGATAAATCAATGCACCTATCTATTACGGCGTCTGATTGCCCGGCAGGAAGAACAATTTCTCAAGAACGGTGGCATTAAAGAGCAGATGTTCCGGGCACGCATCAGCTACCGAAACAGTCAAAACCGGGAAAGTTGGCCTGACCCGTCAGACAGGTCCGACAGGTCCAAATGACACTATTAAAATTAAATAACAGACCACAAACATCACAATGCACCAAAATCTTTTTCCATGAACACCATACGTGTAATTGTCCTTACGCTTGTCATTGTACTTACCTCTGTCACAGATGCCGACGCACAATCCAGAGTCAAAAACATAACGATCAGTGTTGACATGTTTGATCTGACAGCAAGCACCGAGCAGCGGCTTGACAACAACCACAACCCTTGCGGACTGCTGAAAGTGAACATACCGGCCGAGAATGTCATATTTAAAGGCAATATAATAGGAGAAGTGACACGCCATGGTGACACATACTGGGTTTATGTCACCAACGGCACAAAGGAGATCCGTATGGACTCGCCGGCATTGGGCGAGATTGCGCTGCGCTTTGCCGACTGGAATATTCCGCATATCCAGAGCAAAGCTGTTTATAAAGTGACTGTGGAACTAACAGAACCGGCGGCAGGAGGCACGCCGGAAAAACGCGGATATGTACAGTTCTCCCTCTCTCCGACAAATGCTTCGATTGTTTTCAACGGACAGCAGCTTGATGTTACTGACGGTACAGCATATAAACTGGTGCCATATGGCATCTACAAATATACTGTGCAAGCTGTAGGCCATGAGCCATACAGCAGCACAGTCCAGATAAACTCCAACAAGGTACAAGTGCCTGTGAAACTGCGCAGCAACAAAGCACGCGTAACTGTAACAGCCGAGACTCCGGGCAGCACAATATATGTTGACGGAGCCATGAAAGGCAAAGCGCCCTGGCAGGGCGAGCTTATGCCCGGTGACTACATTGTTGAAGCACGTCGCGAAGGCTATCGCTCACGTGAGGTCAGCGTAACGCTTGGTGCCTCCTCTCAACGTGATATTGCCATCCCCGCTCTTGCTATGATTACCGGTGAACTGACTGTTGAATATCAGCCAATCGGGTCACAAGTCACCCTCGACGGCAAAGCGGTGGGTACAACCCCCGCTCTTCTTACCGACATTCCGGTCGGAGCGCATACATTGGCTATCAGCAATACCGGCTATGATACGGCTACTCTCAATGTCAGCGTCAGCGAGAACAGTACCGCTTCCATCAGCGGCACGCTCACAAAGATTCCGGACAAACCGGCAACCGGAGACAGAGTCAAAGTAACGGGGACTGTTATCTATAAAGGAGAACCTCTCATCGGTGCCACTGTCTTAGTACAAGGACGCCCTGACATAGGTACATGTACGGATATAGATGGTAATTTCTCCCTTAAGGTTTATTCCACAGACACTCTTGTAGTTAAGTATATAGGCTGCAAGACACAGACCGTTCCTCTGGACGGAAAGACAAATCTTAAAATAAAAATGAAAAAGAAATGATAGGAGGTGAGATACGGAGTGCAAAGCGGTGAGGGGTAAAAACTGCGGCGCAGGGACATATTTTGGAGCGAGGGCCGCATTTTATTATAGTCGGAATTTAGGTGGTTTGGATTAAATAGTGTATCTTTGTGGCATACCGATCAACGGAATTGTATAAACTTAAAACTAACGGTTATGAAAAAACTGAGAATTTTAGCATTGGCAGCAGTGGCTATGATAGCTATATGCGCCCAGGCAGGTGAGAAAGGTTATTTCGGAGTACGTGCCGCATTCAATGCCACAACATCCACAAAGCTCACCCAGATAAGCGGCTGGGGACCGGGTGCATCAGTAGGAGGCATCTACCACTACAATATAAGCAAACCGGTATACGCGCAATTCGGCCTTTCATTTGACTACAATACCATCAAGATAGACGGCGAGAACGACAACAAGTACAATCGTCAGAAGTATGACGGACATCTGGATATCATAGGTCTGAGACTGCCCATTGATATAGGTTTCAATCTTTATCAGAACAGCAAAGTATGTCTGTCAGCCTATACCGGTCCGGAGCTTTTCTTCAATTTCTCGGTAAAGAGGAATTATGACGTAACATATAATTCCTCAACCACACATGAAAGTGGCAAACTGACAGGCTCAGGCATGGATATAGCATGGATGCTTGGAGTGGGTGTTGACATAATGCACAACTGGCATGTTCATGTTGAAGGCGCATATGGACTGTCCGACCTCGGTGAGACAGACGCTATGGCAATTGGTAAAAAGAGCCATTTCAAACGTGCCGAGATTTCTGTAGGCTTAGGTTACAATTTCTGACATATGCCTGATTATAATTCCTGACATTTCAGGGGTCACAATTTAAAATATAAGACATCTTTACTCATAATAACGTCATTTTTCAGGTGCAGATCATAGATATATCCGCCAAGGGACTCCCTACCCTTGATGTCGCGACTATGGGGATGCTGAAGGACAATTATGGTATAGAAACACATCAGATCGAGGCGTCAGTGCTTAGTGCACTGACGTCTATGCGTGTGGCCTCGGCATTGAAAAAAACAAATGCTGAGATTGTGGTGTGCCGACGGCGCAAGGACGCTGTGGGAGCTGTTGACGCACGCAGGCTTGCCGAGACCGGTTGCACGCCGGCCATAGTCTATGCTCCGCAGACCGAGGAAGAACTCTCGGACAAACTGCCTCCTGCCACAGTAGCCGGCCTCGCGGCAATTGTTGTGCCGACAGCTTCAGATGCCGTACGGCCGCATCTCAAAGGTGAAAAGACAATGGTGATTGAGCCGGGAGGTGAGGGGGACACAAAAAACAGTGCTGACTGTGTGACAACAAACGGCTTACGTAGCCGGAGCACACCACTGAGAATAAGTTGGTTCGGGCCCATAGAAGAATATACGCGGCTTGAGAATGCGGTGGCTGCGGTGGGACAGACCGGAAAGGGTGTGTTCGCGCTGCATGTCTATGGCACAGGCCCGGCAAGGAGTGTGATGCCGATAGTGAAAGGCGCACGCCACATGGAACATCTTGACATAACCTGGCATGGCGATGAAGATGTGACTGACCAAGAACTTTGCTCTACGGATCTGGTCATAGCAACAACACGCATTCCAAACGCCACAGACATCCGCCTGCGATCAATGGGCATCGCCGTTCTGGATGCCGGTGATGCAGGGTCACTCGCCCGGACCCTGAAAACGGTGGCGGCTGACGAGGGTGTGCTTGCCTCACTGTCTGAGACAGCATTAACTGAATATAAAACACGCTTTTCGCTGCGTTTCCACGTGGAACAATGGCGTAATCTAATTTTTTCAATACGAGAAAAATGAACGGCAACAACCCGACTATACTGCTTGTATATCACGACTGCGATCTTGTGCTCTACAAGGCTTTTGACGCGTTGGCGGCACGGGGACAGATGAATGTGGTGATTGCAGCGCCGGGAAACACGAATCTCCCTGATACAAAGCACCTGAAGCGCATAGCAACAGAGGAAATAAAGTCAAAATTCTCCCTGAAAGCACGCAAGGCATTGCGCCACAACATCCGTCAGACCGGTGCCGACATCGTGTTCTGTGTGAGCACATCGGCGCTTGCCAATGCTCTGGCGGCGGCACGGGGCACGGGGGCTAAAGTTGTGGGATATCGCGGCACACAGGCACGTGTGCACAAATTCGATCCCACCTATCGCATGGCGCTCCTTAACCGGCGCGTGGCCGCGATTGTGTGCGAGACCGAGGATATATGTGACTATCTTGGCAGATATATACCACAGGAAAAGCTCGGCTGGAAACGCAAGCCCTACATGAGGGCGTGGATTGAGCGCGAGATATCTGATCCGGAGAAGCCGGAGGGCGACGGTCTACAGCTCAGCTATGTGGGCATGACACAGGGACGCCCCCACAAAGGGCTGCGCTATCTCATAGAAGCCATGAAAATGCTTGATGAGCGGGGCATCAAGGCACATCTGACTGTTGTCGGTTCTGTTGACGAAGCCGACAAAGAGGCTGCGGGTGAGAACGTCACCTTTGCCGGCAAACGCAGCGACGCAGTGAGATATATCGCTGCCGCCGACGTGTTTGTGCTCCCCTCGCTGCGTGATGCCTCGCCGCGAGTTGTGCGCGAGGCCCAGGCCTGCGGTGTGCCCTGTGTGGTCAGCGATATTGCCGGCGCACGAGATCTGATCATAGCTGCCGGTGCCGACCGCACAGGTACCCTTGTAAAAGCGGCCGATGCCACTGCGATAGCCGATGCGGTGGCCGAACTCGCAAAAGATGAGAAGCTACGCAAGCAGATGGGCATGAATGGCATACGCAACATAGCGGACCATTATGATCTTGATGATTATGTGGATTATCTTGAAAAAGTTTTTAAGCCTTTGATAGGATAATGAAGATAAAAAGAACCATAAACAGTCTTTTCCATGCGCTTGTTCCCCACCCTCTGCGTGCCGGGCAGGCAATGGCCTGGCTGATAGGCATAATCTATCTGAAACTGTTGCTTTTTGATCTGCTGTGGGCTTTTGAGTCAACATTCTCTGGCTTTCAGTTCCCTATCGGCTATCTGACCAAACTGATGTTTGCCACATTGCTGGCAGCTCCGTTGCTGGCAATACGCTCAAAATGGTATGCCGGAGCAATCTGTGTGCTGCTTGATATGTGGCTTGTGGCCAATCTGATGTATTGCCGCACATATTTCACCGTGATTCCGGCGGCCAGCTATGGACTGATAGGCAATCTGGCTGATTTTCAGGACAGTGTGTGGGAGTCGCTGCGCTGGGGAGACATTGTCTTTCCGGCAACGACTGCGCTGTTACTGGCCGAACTGTGGCGTACGCGTCTGAGTGCAGTGATGCGCGGGCATGTGCGACGTCTCGGAAAGACCCTGCTGGCACTTTTCGGCATTCCGGCGCTGACGGTTGGAGTCTATCTGCTGAAGAAAGGCGGCTACAAAGCGGCATATGAGGACCTGATGTATGACTATTCCACCTGCGGGGCTGCGGTTTACACCATTCCCGGAGCAATGTCCTATGAGTGGCTGAAGGGTGACGTCAGGCTGACTCCTGAGGTTGAACAGCGCATAAGCCGTTGGCTTGCGGAGCGCCCCGGGAATGCATACCGTGCGCCTGCCCGCGACACTGTTCCCGACAACTGCATAATCCTGCTGCTTGAGAGTTTTGAGAGCTGGCCTCTGGAACAGACCATAGCCGGTCAGGAAATCACCCCGAACATAAACCGTCTGCTGAAGGAATCCACAACGTTCTATGCCCCACACGTGCTCACGCAAGTGAAAGGCGCGCGCAGCATAGACGCCCAACTGCTTATCCACACCGGTCTGCTGCCGGTGAACTATGGGGCTTATTCATATCGGTTTGCGCACAACGAATATCCATCGCTTGACAAAGCCTGGAAAGAAAAATACGGTGCCGGCGCACAGGCACTGTCATTCACCGTTGACAAAAAAACCGTGTGGAATGTTGCTGTTGTGGCTCAGGATTTCTCATACCGGCTCTTTGACAAGAATGATTTCACCCTTGATGTCAAGACCGGTCCGCGGGGACGTCTGGGCGATGAGTCATTCCTGCGTCAGGGTGCGGAAAAAATCGGCGATAACGGACTTTGGCCCGAGAACGGGCATACGCTGGCACAGTTTGTGACCTATTCAGGCCACACCCCTTTCATAATCCCCGACGAGTTGAAAAAAGTGCATTTTCCGGAAAGCGTGCCTGAGCGACTGCGCCATTATCTTGAAGTGGCCAACTATACGGATCACGCTGTGGGAGAGTTCATAGAAACTCTGCGTGCCAACCCCAAATATGCAAACACCATGATTGTCATTGCCGGCGACCATGAAGGGCTTGGAGCTCCCCGCAAGGACTATCTGAAAGACAAAAGCGTAGGCAAATACATAGACAACGAATGGTATACGCCTCTTATAGTTGTCAACTCGCCCGTTGGAGGACGTCATGATGCCCTTATGGGACAGGTTGACATCTACCCCACTCTGCTTGACCTGCTTGGCCTTGACAGTTATGGCTGGCGCGGACTTGGACAGAGCGCGCTTGATCCGGATCGCAAAGCCGTGGCGATGCACGGCATGAAAGGTCAGCCTGTGGGTGACACTGCCGCGCTTGACGCTGCCGGAGAAAAACATCTGCGTGAGAGCTATGAGATCTCGGACCTGATAATCTCCACCAACTGGTTCAAGACCCATCCGGTCACAAAAAGGGAAACTGACAAATGAGCATCATCATACATATAGTACCCGGATATGAACATCTGCGCCCTTACGCTGAGAAGATAGCCTCAGAGGGACTGCCTGCGGAGGTAGAGGATGTTTACCGCTCACGCCGCAACAGGATCGTGAAATGGCAGTGTGACGGCATTGGCCTGAATATAAAGGCGTTTCGTGTGCCCGTTTTCCCGAATGATTACGTGTATGGTCATCTGCGTGGCAGCAAGGCCAAACGGTCACTTGAAAATGCCACGCGGCTCCTGGAACTTGGATTCGGCACTCCCGAGCCCATCGCATATATAGAACGCCGCCGGAAAGGCAGGTTGAGAGAGAGCTACTACATCAGCCGCCACATCAGCACGGACGGAGACATGCGCCTGTGGCTGGATAATCCGGAGGCACAGGCGGCGTTGCCTGAACTGGCGGCACTGATGGTACGTATGCACGCGGCAGGGGTGTGGCACAAAGATTTCTCGCCGGGAAACATCATGTTCAGGAAACGCGATGACGGCACCCATGATTTCTTTCTTGTTGACCTGAACCGCATGAAATTCGGTGTGAAAAACAAAAAGCGGCAGATGCGCAATTTCGGCACCATCTACATAGAGAGCATGGAGGAGACAGCGCATCTGGCACGTCTCTATGCCGATGCCGCCGGGATTGACCGTGAACAGACTGAATTGGCTGCCCGCAAAGAACTTGGGAAATACTACCGACGCAAAAAGCGTCACCGCGCGACAAAACGATTTTTTGGACTTGGAAAGTAAGAGGCTGTTTAAAAACAAGAGAGTCGTACATTTAACATACTGCAATGAGTGAACTGATAAAAGTATATTGCACCAATCTGGAGCGATATGTTGAAGTGGCCGGAGGCACAACCCTTGTGGAGATTGCGCGGATGGTGGAGGATGATCTGGGCTTCAAACCCATCTGCGCACACGTCAACAACAAGACCGAGGCTCTTGCCTATCCCGTCTATGCGCCCAAGGACGTCGAATTCCTGAACCGGCGTGCGCCATCGGGTGAACGCGCGTATGTGCGTTCACTGTGCATGATGCTATACAGCGCTGTCAGCCGGCTTTATCCGGGACGTAAACTGCGGATAGAACACTCCGTGTCAAGGGGATATTTCTGCCGTCTGGAAGGTCCGGGCGGAATTGACACCGGAGCTATTACCGCCGAAATGCGTGCCCTGAACGCTGCTGACATTCCCTTTGAGCGTCATGAAGGACGCACCGAGGAGGTTGCGGAGATTTTCAGACGGCAGGGACTGGATGACAAAGTTCTGCTTCTGCACACGGTCCATGAGCCATACACTGTGTACTACACATTAGGAGACCTTGCCGACAGTTATTACGGATGTCTGGCACCGTCAACAGGACATATAGACGTGTTTGCCCTCACCCCTTATGAGGACGGCATGCTTCTGCGCGCTTTTGACACCGAAAATCCGGAGATGCCCCCCATCCCGGTGCCGCAGGCCAAGATGTTCAACGCGTTCACGGCCTATCAGTCGTTCAACCGCATTGTGGGTGTGAGCAACGTAGGTGAGCTCAATGAAGAAGTTGACCGGGGTAATACCTCACAGCTGATAAATGTGGCTGAGGCGCTCCACAACAAATATATAGCCGCCATAGCCGATGAGATCACCCGGCGCTACCATGAGGACGGCGTGCGGGTTATCCTTGTGGCCGGTCCATCGTCATCGGGCAAGACAACAACCACAAAACGACTGGCCATACAGCTGATGACCAATCTGTTGCGGCCGGTGATGATTTCTCTTGACAATTACTTTGTGAACCGTGAGTTCACCCCCCGCGATGCCGACGGCGATTATGACTTCGAGAGCCTGTATGCGCTTGACCTTGCCAAGTTCAACGAGGATCTGACAGACATACTGGCCGGCAAGGAGGTTGAGCTTCCCACTTATTCATTTGAGCTTGGCAAGAGACTGTATACCGGCGAGAAAGTGCGTCTCGGAGCGGGCGATGTGCTCCTCATGGAAGGCATACACGGACTTAATCCCGAACTGACGGTTTCTATCCCCGAGAATGTAAAGTTCCGGATATATGTGTCAGCTCTGACCACCCTCTCAATTGATGACCACAACTGGGTCCCGACAACGGACAACAGACTGCTGAGGCGCATTGTACGCGACTATAAATACCGCGGGACATCAGCGGCCGAGACACTGCGCCGTTGGCCGAGTGTGCGCCGCGGCGAGGAACGGTGGATTTTCCCCTATCAGGAAAATGCGGATGCCACATTCAACTCGAGTCTGATTTTTGAGCTTGGCGTGATGCGTGACTATGCGGACAAGGTGCTCCGTGATGTGCACAGCGATGAGCCGGAGTATGCCGCCGCATACCGGTTGCGCAAGTTCATGAGCTATTTCCGGCCTATACCGATGGAGGTAATTCCACCCACATCGCTTCTGCGTGAGTTCCTTGGCGGAAGCTCTTTCCATTACTAATAATACACATATAGATAATGAGGATTAAACAATTTCTTATCGCGGCAGGCCTGTGTGCGGCGATGACAGTTTGCGGTCAGACTGCCCTCGGCGCGGATAGAGGTCTTACAGCCGATTCACTATACAGACTCATCATTAATGATGGCCGATTTGTAAGCGATGTACGGCCCATACCTGCGGAAAACGCAGGGCTTGAAAAGCTTTTTGCGGAGTATGCTGAAACTGTCCGTCCGGCAGTGAAAGAGCAAGGGCATATAGCCGCGGTGAACCTTGCCGTGCAAGACCTGCATGCTCTGTGTGACTCGCTGTCACGCACCACGTTGGAAATGATGGCGTCTGAATTTGTGAGACTGGAGGCCGACAATGTCAGACAATGCGCCTTGATGGAACAATGTCTGGGACTGGCAGAAAAGGCAGGCCGTCGGGAGCAAATGGAGATATTTTTCAGAGAGCAATATGTGCCGTTGCAAAGCATCCTGCGTGGCATTGGCAACGCCATGACAGAAATGGAATATTGGGGCGGAACCCTTATGCCTGTCGCATCAACCATAAGTGAGGACAATGTGATTGGTATTTTTAGCGAACTTCTTGAGGATGTGCTGACAGGGTCATACGGCGTTGCGGGCACCACAGTTACCGGCCCTGAAACAGTTGCCGTCCAGGCTGCACTCATAACGCAGACCATGCGTGATTATAAACCCGAGGAGGAAGGCAGGATACCATTCTCCGGATTTGAGGCATCAACAATAACCGATACTGAGAATCTGCCGGCGAAAACAGAGGCGTTCGCAACAGCGTTCAAGGCTGTTTTTGACGGTCTCTCGGATGATATAAATCCCACGCGCGTGAAGTTGAGTCTGAATGCCTTTTATGTGAAATCAGGTGAATATCTCAAAGGATTAGACCAAAATATCAACTGATCAACATAATTTCTAAAAGATACTCTAAAATGAAAAAAATAAATACACTTTTGACCACGGCGCTGACATTGTGCGGTGTCTTGACAGCAATGGGTCAGGAATTCAAGCCTATCCCTGCCGACGAAGCTCTGAAACACGTGGTTTTCGACCCAAAACAAATATGGATTGACATAGCACCGCCTGAAGATACAGACGAAAACGGAGATAACGAAGTATGGGAGAACTGGAACTGGGGTGCTCCGATGAAACTGGGCAAAGCCATAGATGGGCGCGACGTGAAGATGGGTTTTGACCGGGGCCAGAAGTTCCGCTATGTGACAGTTGGAGATGAGGTTGTGCTTGCCTCCCCGGGTCTCATGGTGCTTGAGGCGGATACCCTGAAAGGGGCCGTCACATTTGAGTGCCGCGCAAAGAGCAAGACATTTGACACCCGCTCAAAAAACTTTGTAGCGGACCTCAAGGCGTTCATCGCACCTCCCAAAGGGCTGATGCAGACAGGCTATGCCATAGCAGCAATTGACAGCGCAATGACCGGATATACCTACAACCGTGTGGCATACCTCCGTGATGTTCCGGACACACCCGACGCGAAACCCCTTTACGATGCGGGAATCCCCGAAATAATAGACCTGCCGGGATTCTTGTCTTTTAATGATTTTCTGACACATAAAATTCCTGATGGCTGGAATTTTCTTGACCCGACCATTGTGAAGTCACCGATTCTGGGTGCGGATAATCTCATCAATGACAACATCCTTGATACAGAAGGTGGAATTGTGACCATACAGCGTATCATACACAGCAGCTATTGTGCAGGCGGGGGCAGCAGCTCCACAACGTGCTACTATAATATAGACACAGCCAAAGAAAGGACTCTCACAGCCGCGGACCTGCTGAAAAATCCGGAAAGTCCCAAAGCAAAGGAAGCATATATGCATGCCGTATACAGCGCGTTGCTGGATAAAGAGATTGTGTCTGAAACAGATAATCCCGACGCATGGGCCGAGACCCTTCTGACTCTCATAGCAGAGGGCTATGAAGGCTTGGATTTTCCTCAGAAAGATTCATACTCCACCGACGATATAAAATTGCCTGCCATGGCTGTTCTGCCGGGGGGACATGTGGCAATGCGCATGATACTGTCCTCATTCACGCAGTTTGGTGAAGACGGTGACGAATATGTGCTCATTCCGGTCAAAGAACTTGAAGGAGAGCTGACCGAGACAGCTTTGCGGCTGGCACAGTGACCGCGCATACGGGGCGGTTTTTGGCAGAAAACGTAAAAATAGCTATATTTGCAGTCTGTGTAATCATATAATTTATAACGATGTCTATTGAACAGATCATACAGCAGGGAGTGAGTGCTGCCGTAAAAGAACTCTATGGCGTTGAGACAGCCCCTGAGGCTATTGTCCCGCAGGCTACCCGCAAGGAGTTTGAGGGAAATCTGACGGTTGTTGTCTTTCCGTGGGTAAAAGCTGCCCGCAAAAGCCCCGAGGCCGTAGCCGCCGAGATCGGTGCATGGCTTGTGGAGCATACAGAGGCCGTGAAAAGCACGAACGCTGTCAAAGGCTTTCTGAACATAGTCATAGAGCCTACATACTGGAATACAGTGCTGAAGAATATCGCCGCCACAGAGCATTACGGTCTTACAGAGGCCACCGGTGACTCTCCCCTTGTGATGGTGGAATATTCATCGCCCAACACCAACAAGCCCCTGCATCTGGGACATGTGCGCAACAATCTGCTCGGCTACAGTCTGGCTGAGATTCTGAAAGCGTGCGGCAACCGTGTTGTCAAGACAAACATAGTGAATGACCGCGGT
Source organism: Bacteroidales bacterium (assembly GCA_030536615.1). Taxonomy (GTDB): domain Bacteria; phylum Bacteroidota; class Bacteroidia; order Bacteroidales; family Muribaculaceae; genus CAG-873. Next base: position 20,234 of record JAUNPQ010000008.1, read on the forward strand.
ATCCACATCTGCAAGTCCATGTTGGCATGGCAGAAATGGGGCAACGGCATCACCCCTGAACAGGCCGGAAAGAAAGGTGACCATCTGATTGGCGATTTCTATGTGCTTTTTGACAAGCACTACAAGGAAGAGATTGCTGCCCTGATGACCGCAGGCAAGACCGAGGACGAAGCCAAGGCAGAGGCCCCGCTCATTCTCGAGGCGCGTCAGATGCTCAGGAAATGGGAAGCCCATGACCCTGAAGTGCGCAAGCTCTGGAAGATGATGAATGAGTGGGTATACGCCGGTTTCGATGCCACATACAAGCGTATGGGCGTGGACTTTGACAAGATCTACTACGAGAGCGAGACATATCTGGAAGGCAAGGAAAAAGTTCTTGAAGGACTTGAGAAAGGGATAATGTACCGCCGTGAGGACGGCTCGGTATGGGCTGACCTGAGGAGCGACGGCCTTGACGAGAAACTTCTGCTGCGCTCAGACGGCACATCTGTCTACATGACCCAGGACATCGGTACTGCCAAACTGCGCTACCGCGACTACCCGATTGACAAGATGGTGTATGTTGTGGGCAACGAACAGAACTACCATTTCCAGGTGTTGTCACTGTTGCTTGACAAACTTGGCTTTGAATGGGGCAAGGACCTTGTGCATTTCAGCTATGGAATGGTGGAGTTGCCTGAGGGCAAGATGAAAAGCCGCGAGGGAACGGTGGTTGACGCCGATGACCTGATGGAGGATATGGTTGCCGGAGCACGCGAGGTCGCCGCCGAAGCCGGACGCCTTGACGGTCTTGATCCTGAGGATGTTGACAACATAGCCGAGGCCGTTGGTCTGGGAGCGCTCAAGTATTTCCTGCTGAAGGTTGACCCGCGCAAGAACATGACTTTCAATCCCAAGGAGTCTATTGATTTCAACGGCAACACGGGACCGTTCATACAATACACCTATGCCCGGATATGCTCGGCTCTGCGCAAGAACGAGGAAAGCGGATTCAAGGCCACGGACTTCAGCGGTGCTGTTCCTGATGACAGGGAGATTGCGCTGATACAGCTGCTCGGAGACATGCCCGGCATCATTGCCGAGGCGGGACGCACCTACTCACCGGCTCTGATAGCCAACTATGCCTATGATCTTGCCAAAGCATACAACGGATTCTATCACGACCATCCCATTCTGCGTGAGACGGATGCGGAAAAACGCAGCATGCGTATAGAACTGAGCCGGCAGACAGCGCGTTGTCTAAAGACAGCGACATCCCTGCTGGGCATCACAGTGCCGCCGCGCATGTGATTTACGGCATGGTTTTTGCATGGCTGATAAGTATATAACCATTTAACAACAAGAAAAAAGATGAACAATTTTGTAAACAACGTATATGTGCAGAGTGACACCCGCGTGAGCAGTGTCATGAAACGTGTGTACCTGATAATGACATTAGGACTGGTCCTGACCGGTTTTCTGGCATGGTTCTGCGCCCACAGCCAGGCATATATAGAATTCATAGCCTTGCATTCATGGGCCATGTGGGCCATGGTGATCGCCCAGTTCGCCATTGTTATCGGTGTCAGCGCAGGCATAAACAAGCTGAGTACGGCAACGGCATTGCTGCTGTTCCTTGTGTTCGCGGCCCTGAACGGATTGTGGCTTGTGCCTGTGTTCTATGCCTACTCAAAGGTTGTGATAGCCAAGACATTCTTCATCACTGCCGGTGTTTTCGGCGCCATGAGCGTCTACGGTTTCTGCACCAACCGCGATCTTTCACGCATAGGGTCATTCCTCGTAATGGCATTGTTCGGACTGATCATTGTGTCATTGGTCAATATTTTTGTACACTCAAGCGGCCTTGACTGGCTCATTTCAATAGCCGGCGTGCTGATCTTCATAGGACTCACGGCGTGGGACACTCAGCAGATGAAACGCATAGCACAGGTTGCCCCCGATGACAGTCTGGGGCGTCTTGCCGTGCTTGGCGCACTGAATCTCTATCTTGATTTCATCAACCTGTTCCTTTTCCTGCTCCGCATATTCGGCAACAGCAACGACTGATCACAAGCCGCACCACCGGAAACATATTACAACGTAAACCGATAAAGGGACAGGGGTGCCGACAGATGTACCCCTGTCCCATTGTTTTTATGTGGAAACTATGAAATATGGTCATGAATACGTCCGGATCCTGAAACTCGGCATTCCCATTCTGGTGGGGCAGCTGGGATCTGTTGTGACAGGTTTTGTAGACAACATGATGGTGGGACACTACACCACTGCATCACTTGCCGCGGCATCGTTCTGCAACAATTTCTACAACACGGCCATCCTGGCGTGTCTGGGATTCACCTATGGTATCACACCGCTTGTAGGCGCTCTGTATGCACGCCGCGACAGCGCGGGCATAGGATCTGTGATGCGAACGGCTCTGCGTGTCAACACCATTTTCTGCGTGGCAGTCACAGCTGTCATGGCCATACTTTATTTCTTTCTGGACCGCATGGGGCAGCCCGGCGAACTCCTCCCGCTGATACGTCCCTATTATCTGACATGTCTTGCCGGACTGATACCGCTGACACTTTTCAATGTTTTTGCCCAATGGAGTTACGGCATCAACAACACCGCTATGCCCATGTGGATAATCCTCGGAGCGAACGTGCTCAATGTTGCCGGGAACTATATGCTCATCTACGGTGCATGGGGAATGCCGGAGTTAGGCCTGACCGGCGCGGGCCTCAGCACCCTGACGGCGCGCGTGGTATGCGCGGTGGCCATAGTCGGGATATTTGCCTTTGCCGGCCGCAACAGAGAATATCGCAAAGGATATGCCTCAGACCCGGGAAAGGGATGCCCGGCGCCGCGCATATGGCGCACATCGTTGCCTGTGAGCGTGCAGATGGGATGTGAGACAGCGGCTTTCTCAGGGTCGGCGGTGCTCTGCGGCATACTTGGCACACTCCCGTTGGCGGCATTCCAGGTCATTGTGGTGATCGGCACCCTGGGCTTCTGCATATACTATGCCATAGGCGCCGCCGTGGCCGTGAGAGTGGCCAATGCCCGTGGTGCCGGCGATATGCGCGGAATGCGCACGTCGGCATGGGCCGGTTATCATGTGCTGCTTGCCGTGATGTTGCTGTCATCGCTGACTTTCATTTTCGGCGGCCATGCGCTTATAAGCATGTTTACGAACGATGCGGCGGTTGTAGGGCTTGCATCCACACTTATTTTCCCGTTGGTGATGTATCAGCTTGGCGATGCCACACAGATCAACTTCGCCAACGCCCTGCGTGGCACATCGAACGTGATGCCGATGCTATGGATCGCCGTAGTCAGCTATCTGATAATCGGCCTTCCGTCATCCTATCTGTTGGCTTTCACCTGCGGTCTTGGCGTTTATGGAATTGTGCTGAGTTTCTCCGTGTCGCTTTTTCTGGCCGGCGCGCTCTATCTGGTCTTTTTCATGCGGACAACACGCCGGCAAGCCGCGTCGTTTGGTGAAAACCCCGCATAGCACGGAAAAGTAATGCACGGAAAAGACAGCTATATTGACAAATGTTTTGTAACTTTGTAGTCTGCCATAGGGCACATTTGAACAAACAAGAAAAACATAGACCATGACCAAGGACACCAATTCTTTCGCGCAAAAAAGCTATGACATTTTCGCAGCGAGCACAGACGCCTATCACGTCAGCGACCATGTGGACGCCCCGTGCCCCAATCCATATGCGGAAGGCACGATAGAGAATATACTCTTTGCAAAAAACTGGGTTGATGCCGTGCAATGGCATCTGGAGGACATAATCCGTGATCCGGAGATTGACCCTGTTGAGGCATTGGCGCTGAAACGGCGCATAGACCGTTCCAACCAGGTGCGCACAGACATGGTTGAAGAACTTGACACATATTTCAGGAACCTGTATGCAGACGTGAAAGCCGCTCCGGGAGCTACAATCAACACAGAGAGTCCGGCCTGGGCTCTGGACCGCCTGAGCATTCTGGCCCTGAAGATATATCATATGCAGGCCGAGGTTGACCGTGCGGATGCCGAGCAGGCACATCGCGGCAAATGCGCCGCCAAGCTTGCCGTGCTCACAGAACAGCGCACCGATCTGATCACTGCCATCGGTCAGCTTCTTGATGACATCGCCGCAGGCCGCAAGTACATGAAAGTGTACCGGCAGATGAAGATGTACAACGATCCGGATACCAACCCCGTGCTCTATGCGGCAAAGCCCGGAAAATGAATCTGACAAGTCAGGACGCCATGTGGCCGTGGTGCGCTTTTCCGCACTCGGAGATGTGGCCATGACTATTCCGGTGTTGTACGCTGCATGCGCGCAGAACCCCGAGGTGCGGTTTACAATGATCACGCGCCGCGGCCTGTGCGGTCTGTTTGTAAACAAACCTGACAATCTCACCATAAAAGGCGTTGACCTGAAGACTGACTATGCCGGTCCACGCGGGATGTGGCGTCTTGCCGGAGAGACAGACGCCGACGTTCTCATTGACCTGCATGATGTGCTCCGCACCAAAATGCTGCGTGGCATGCTGCGTCTGAAAGGCTGCCGTACCATTGTCTTTGACAAGGCGCGGAGCCTGAAACGCCGTTTTCTGAAAAATCCGGCAGAGTGTCCGACCATCCGCCCTACATGGCTGCGCTATGCCGACGCCCTTGCCAAAGCAGGGCTGAAAACAGGACAACACTTCAAAGGTCTGTATGCCCAGACTCCTGCCGACAACAGTCTTTTTTCCTCTCTCAGCGCACCCAAAGCCGAGGGAGAGACATGGGTGGGATTCGCACCTTTCGCGGCCCATCGCGGCAAAATCTATCCGCCTGAATATTCAGAGGCATTGTGCCGACTGATATGCGGGGAAGAAGGATACCGGCTGTTCCTTTTCGGCGGAGGCCCCACCGAGACAGACACATTGCGCGCATGGACCCGGAAAGCGGGCGGCAATGCTGTGTGTGTTGCCGGCAGCGGCATAGGTATGGCGGGAGAACTTGCCCTGATGGCAAACCTTGACGCCATGATATCAATGGACTCAGGAAACATGCATATGGCGGCACTGACAGCCACACCCGTACTGAGCATATGGGGCGGCACACATCCCGGAACAGGCTTTGCTCCCTACCCCACATGCGGCACCGACAGCGGGACAATCATGCAACGTGATCTGTCATGCCGTCCTTGCTCCGTTTTCGGCAACAAGCCGTGCAGCAAAGGCACTTATGAATGTATGGATATTGCGCCTGAAAGCATCTGTGATGCCTTGTGCAGTATTTTGAAAAATAAACGGTTGTCTGCTAATAACAGCCTCTTAACGGAGAATTGACTATGAGCCAGGATTTTGACATACGCCGCGATGCCGACAACGCTGACCGCGATTTTGAACGGGCGCTGCGTCCGGGCCGCTTTGAGAGTTTCAACGGTCAGGAAAAGATTGTGGCCAACCTGCGTGTCTTTGTCAAAGCCGCCAAGATGCGTGGCGAGGCCCTGGACCATATATTGCTGTTCGGTCCTCCGGGTCTGGGAAAGACCACCCTTTCGGGCATCGTAGCCAACGAACTGGGCGTGGGAATGAAAATAACCTCCGGACCGGTCCTTGACAAGCCAGGAGATCTTGCCGGCATACTGACGTCGCTTGAGGAGAATGATGTTCTGTTCATTGACGAGATACACCGCCTCAGCCCTGTTGTGGAGGAATACCTCTATTCAGCCATGGAGGACTATCGCATTGACATAATGATAGACAAAGGACCCGGTGCCAGATCGGTTCAGCTTACCCTCAATCCGTTCACCCTTGTAGGCGCCACAACGCGTTCCGGACTGCTGACAGCGCCATTGCGGGCACGTTTCGGCATAAACTGTCATCTGGAATATTATGATCACGAAGTGCTGAGACACATCCTGCAGCGATCTGCGAAGCTACTGAACGTGCACATGGACGATGATGCCGCCCGCGAGATTGCCCTGCGCAGCCGCGGCACGCCCCGTATTGCCAACGCTCTGTTGCGGAGAGTGCGTGATTTTGCCCAGGTTGAGGGCAACGGCAGAATAGACGCCCGCATTGCCCGTTATGCCCTTGAGGCGCTGAACATAGACAAATACGGTCTTGACGAGATAGACAACAAACTTCTGTCAACAATCATCCATAAGTTCAAAGGCGGCCCTGTGGGCCTGAGCACCATAGCTACAGCTCTGGGTGAGGATGCCGGCACCGTTGAGGAAGTCTATGAGCCATATCTGATAAAGGAAGGATTCATAAAACGCACACCGCGCGGACGCGAGGTCACAGACCTTGCATACCTGCATCTCGGCGTGAACCGCAACGATTCACTGGGACTATTCTCCTGAATACAGACACAAGATATGGGCGCAATAAAAGGTTTGATGAAAGACACGGCCATCTACGGCCTCAGCTCCATTGTAGGACGGTTTCTGAACTGGTGCCTTGTGCCGCTGTACACCATCATGTTCGCCGTGGCCGAATATGGCGTGGTGACTTATGTCTACTCTGTGGTGGCCCTGGTCCTCATAATCCTCACCTACGGACTTGAGACAGGCTTTTTCCGTTTTGCCAACCATGACCGTTGGCGCGATCCTATGGAAGTCTATTCCACGGGACTCATATCGCTGGGCATGACATCCGTGGCATTCATAACCGCTGTGATGCTTTTCCTTGAGCCGGTGACAGACTGGATGGAGTGCAGGGGACACGAATCATATGTGGTGATGATGACCGTCTGCGTGGCCATAGACGCTTTCTGCTGCCTGCCGTTCGCCTATCTGCGTTTCCGCAAGCGCCCGCTGCGGTTCGCCTCCCTGAAGCTGATAAACATAGGGCTTAACATTGCGCTCAATCTCTTTTTCATATTGGGATGCCCGTGGCTGATGAAAGTCGCGCCCGGCACTGTCAACTGGTTCTATGATGCTGATTTCGGCATAGGCTACATATTTCTGGCCAACCTTATAGCATCGTGCGTGACCCTTCTGATGCTCACGCCACATCTGTGCGGTTTCCGCTGGCGTTTCACCGGACGCCTGTGGAAAGAGATGATGGTTTACTGCCTGCCTCTGCTGGTGCTTGGAATAGCCGGGATAATGAACCAGACAATTGACAAGATCCTTTATCCGTCGCTGGTGAGTGACCCCGCGGAGGCCATGGACGGTCTGGGCATATATGGTGCCAACTACAAGATAGCCATAGTGATGGTAATGTTCACCCAGGCATTCAGGTTTGCCTATGAGCCTTTCATCTTTGCGCAGAGCCGTCAGAAAGCCGAGAACGGCCACCGTGCCTATGCGGACGCCATGAAATACTTCATAATATTCGCGCTGATAATCTTCATGGGCGTGATGTTCTATCTGGACATTCTGAAATATTTCATCTCCCCTAAATATTTCAGCGGACTGAAAGTTGTGCCGATAGTGATGCTTGCCGAGGTGTTCTACGGCGTGTTCTTCAACCTGTCACTGTGGTACAAACTCACTGACCGCACTGTGTGGGGCATGTATTTCTCGCTGGCAGGACTTGCCGTGACCCTGATACTGAATGCGTTGCTTGTGCCCATATGGGGTTATATGGGATGCGCCTGGGCCGCTTTCTTCTGCTATCTTGCCATGATGATGCTAAGCTACTTCACCGGACGTGTGAAATATCCCATAGACTACCCTGTAAAAAGCATCGCCATGTACGTCCTTGTAGCTGCCGCATGTTACGCTCTGGGTATGTATGCGGTGCGCACGCCATGGCTTGCACTTGATTTTGTTGTACGCGGCCTGATTCTGGCTGCATTCGCAACAGTTGTCATAAAACGTGAACGGATCTCATTTCCCAATCCTGTCAAAATACTCCTGCACCGATGAAGAAAGTTGTACTGATAAACCATAGCGACACGCGCGGGGGTGCCTCGGTAGTAACCTATCGGCTCATGAAGGCGCTGAGTGCCAACGGTATCGACGCCCGCATGCTTGTGATGCACAAGGCCAGTGACAGTCTGCGTGTGGCCGAGATAGGTTCGGAAGTGAGCCGTGAGGCCTCTTTTCTGGCAGAATGCGGACAGATCTATCTCAGAAACGGATTCAGCAGAGACAATCTTTTCAGAATCTCCACCGGCAGTTTCGGACTCCCTATCCACCGCCATCCCTGGGTCCGGGAAGCCGATGCCGTTATACTTGGCTGGATAAACCAGGGAATGATGACATTGGATGAGATAGGCCGCATACACGCCATGAAAAAGCCCATAGCATGGACACTGCACGACATGTGGCCGCTGACAGGCGTATGCCACCATGCGGGTTCATGCACCAAGTATACTGAAGGCTGCGGCAATTGTCCGCTGATACGTGGCGGCCGCTCGCCGCGTGACCTGTCACGCTCCGTTTTCCGCCGCAAAGAAGCTCTTTACCGCCATGTGCCTATCAAGTTTGTGGCCATAAGCAGCTGGATAGCCCGCAAGTGCGTCCAGAGCGTTCTCACGGCGGCACAGAACGTGACAGTGATTCCCAACGCGTTCCCTATTGATGACTACTCGGTGACACCGCGCATGACAAGACAGGAACTCGGACTGCCTGCCACAGGTCATCTCATTGTCATGGGAGCCGCACGGCTTGATGATCCTGTCAAGAATCTGCCCCTGGCCATTGAAGCCCTCAACCGGGTTGACCACGCGACAGGTGCCTCGGCCGTGTTCTTCGGCAACATCCGCGATGCACATGCGCTTGATAATCTGCGCATGCCCTATGTCGCTCTCGGAGCGGTCGCTGACCCACGCGTCGTGGCGCAGATATATGCCCACGCCACAGTTGTGTTGTCATCATCGCGCTACGAGACTCTTCCCGGCACCCTCATTGAAGGTATGGCCGCAGGCGCCACCCCGGTGACTACCGGCAACGGCGGTCAGCAGGACATCATAGACCACGGCATTGACGGATATATCTCGGACAACGCCGATGATGCCGAACAACTTGCCCGACTCATGACACAGGCATTGTCAAATCCGTTTGACCGCAGGGAGCAGCACCGCGCCGTAGCGCGGAGATTCGCGGCATCGCGGGTAGCCAACGCCTACATACAGCTGCTCGGACTGCAATCCTGAACAAAACCTCACAGAAAAAATCCAGACAAATAAAAAAGCATTAACACCCCCTACTCCATGACCGTATCAATAAACAAAGACAAATTCCTCCAGTGGCTGCGCAACCCGCAGGTATGGGGATTTTTCCTCTCAATGGCTGTCATGGCCATTATTTCCGTGGCGTTCTTCTCGCCCAACAATTTCAATGGAGACAGCCTCTCGCAACATGACATGCAGCAAGGCACCGCCAACGGCGAGGAAGCCAGAGCCTATGTCGAACAGACCGGCGATAAAGCCCTGTGGACAAACAGTCTATTCTCCGGAATGCCAACATTCCAGATAGCTCCGGAATATCCCTCAAACTCACTGTTCACATGGCTTGGAAAAGTATATGGTCTCGGGCTGCCGGCACCATCGAACCTCCTTTTCATGATGATGATGGGCATGCTCATAATGTGCTATTGCCTGAAGATGAGATGGTGGTATGCCCTGATTGCCGCTGTGGGGTGGGGGCTTTCCTCTTATTTCGTGATACTGATAGGTGCGGGCCATATATGGAAATTCCTGGCTCTCACCTACGTTCCGCCCACAATAGGGGCAGTTATAATGGCCTACCGCGGACGGTGGCTGGCGGGGTCATCGCTGCTGGCACTGTTCGCCATGCTCGAGCTGAATGCCAACCATCCGCAGATAACATATTATTCGCTTTTCATAATCATCACATTGGCGGTGGCATTCCTTGTGCATGCCATACTCAACCGCGGCATCAAAGGCTGGCTGACAGCATCGGCAGCCTGTCTTGTCGGCGGTCTGCTTGCCGTAGGTGCCAATGCGCCGAGCCTTTACAACACCTATGAGTATTCAAAGGAGACCAAGCGTGCCGGCAGCGAACTCACGCAGACAGTCGGTGAAGCCGAGGCCTCAGTACAAGATTCCGAAGAGCGGCCCACCGGCGGCCTCCCCAAAGAGGAAATAGGGGGTTGGAGCAATACACCTTCGGAGACTTTCGCGCTGCTTGTCCCCAACCTGAAAGGTGGAGCAACCATACGTCCTGAAAAAGGACAGAACGAGTATCTTGTGCTGGGTGACATCGCCTCAGACGAGGCTCTCAGCAATGATGAATATGGACTGACTGCTAACTTTCCGCAATACTTCGGCGGAAAAGGGCTCACCAACGGTCCGTTCTATCTGGGAGCCCTGATGGTGGCTCTTTTCCTGCTCGGAGCCTTTATTGTGAAAGGGCCTGTCAAATGGGCTTTTGTGATTGTGACGCTGTTCTCAATCCTCCTGGCGATGGGCAACCATTTCGAGGCGCTCACTGATTTCATGATCTACAACGTGCCCATGTACAACAAATTCCGTGCGGCAGAGACAGCCCTGGTCATTGCAGCGCTCTGTGTGCCGGCATTGGGGGCTTTGGGACTTCAGAAACTATTCAACACGCCGGGAGCAATAAAGAAATATCCGCTTGAGCTGAGTCTGGCGTTGGGCATACCCATGCTCATAGCCATCCTGGCCTGGATTGCCCCGGCTATCTATGGCAATCCTTTCTCAGCCGAGGAGTTGACAATGATAGAGACGTTCAAGGCACAGGTAACGGCCTCACAGCCTGAAAACCTGCCTATACTCATGGAGAGCCTTGACACGGTGCGTGATGTACGCCTCGGGATGGTTTCCGCCGACGGATTCAGAAGCGTGATGGTGCTTCTGTTTGGGGGCGGATTCGTGATCATGGGGGCTATACGCCAGAAATATGCATGGCTTGGTGCTCTTGGGGTAGGGACCGTAGTGCTTGTTGACCTTTACAGCGTTGACAAACGCTATGTGTCTGAGGACAGTTTCCTGCCGGCTGACAGCTATGAGCACGCCGATCCTCTTGCCGCCGATGACTTTGACAAGGCTATCCTTGAGGACAAAGGATACTACCGTGTGGATGACCTGACTGCATTCGGCGATGCACGACGCTCCTTCCGCCACCACATGGTGGGAGGCTACCATGCTGCCAAACTCAACCGCTACAATGACCTGATAACACGGCGTATGGCCGCAGTAAACCAGTTCGGCTATGTGCCTGAAGTGCGTGATTCTCTGGCCCGGGCCGGATATCCGCAGGAATATCAGCAGTTCTTTGACGAACTTCTTGCCGACTATCATGTGCTTGATATGCTCAACACGAAGTACATAATCAACCATCCACGTCAGGAAGGCGGAATGCCTGAACTTGTTCGGAACGAGCATGCACTTGGTGCGGCATGGCTGGTTGATTCAGTGGGATATGTGGACAACGCCGATGCCGAAATGGACGCTTTGGCAACCATTGACCCGTCAGCATATGCCGTGGCCGACAAGCGTTTCCGCAACGCACTTGGCGAAGGAGTTCCATCGCTTGTTGCAGGTGACACCATCATCATGACCGAATATACTCCCAACCGGCTCACATACAGCACCGACACGCGCAATGACGCAATAGCCGTGTTCTCGGAAATATGGTTTCCGTGGGGCTGGAAAGCCACCGTTGACGGAAAACCCGCCCAACTGGCACGCGTCAACTACGTGTTGCGCGCCATGCGCCTGCCGGCCGGAAAACATACTGTTGTCATGACATTTGATCCTGACAGCCTGCATGTTAGCGGAAGCGTGGCATATGCATGCGTCACAATCATCTATCTGCTCGTCACCCTGGCGTTGTTCTCGGCAGTGACAGGCTTTGGCGGCAAAGGCAAGAAATGACCGGATCATTCCGTAAAATATGCCGAGCATTCCCGGACTGGCGCCACGGGCGCGGGTTCGGGGTGCACTCGCCGTGGGCTTTCAGAATTATTGACGAGGTCTTACATGAGAAATCGGCATACTATAATTATCCGCGCGTTGATGCGCTTGCTGGCGCCGGCAGAGAGCGTGCCGCGCGTGCCGTATTCAGGCTTCTGATTCATTTCCGCCCATCATCCGTGACTGTGTTCGGCGGAGATGAGTGGCATGGGATAAATACCCTTGCGGGAGCATCAGACGCACACGGGCAAAGACTGGCTATTGTAGACAACCTGAATACCGATCCTGAGGACGTCCTGGAGGCAGTTGGGAAGCACGGAGCGATAATTGTGCTGCATGACCGTACAAATGCGTCAGAAACGTTCCTGAGCGCGCTGCGGGCCGTTTTGCCTCAGGATCATGGAATGATTGTTGACAGCATACGCACACTTGCAGTGATAAATCTGCGCGCAGATCTCCCGCACCAGTTGATAAGAGCGAGATTTTAACACCCTCTTAACGAGAAACGGGGTTGGCAGCGTCAGAGCTGTCTTTGCCGCGCCACTCTCTGTATGGCGTGTTAAAGTCCAGAAGATAGAAATTATGCTGCCAGCGGTCCTCAACGGGCGGCAAAGTCATATAGTCGCCATACATGGCAGAGAGATACCGGTCATAGTCCTTGATGCCCTGCACCGTATGACCCTCGAACTCATATGGAACATAGGTATCCATAGTCTCTTTGGGAAGAATCTTTTTATAACCGTCGGTATAGCTGGCCGCATAATGGCATTTATCATAGTCATAAGCGGTCATCACCTTGCGGATGCGCCGTTGCACACCGCTGAGCGTGTAGAACCGGCGTGCAAGCAGCGGGAGCCATGATGCCGGACCGTGACCGTGCCGGTAGGGATCGCGATGCACGAAATAGAGCACTTTCTTGAGATACTGGTATCTGGCGCGCTGCCATTTGCGCTTGATAAATGAGTCCGGATATGCGTCAAAAGGGAATATATCTATGTAACAGCCGCCAAGATAAAACAGGTGCGGACGCTCAATGAGGGTTGTCGATGCGTCCTGTATCTTTCCGAAGGGCAGGGGATAGTCGGGGTCATTCTCAGCGCATACAAACTCATATGGCTCGGGAAGCCATTCGGCAGAGTGGGCGATCAGCCTCTCATAATCGGGCCGGGGCATAGACACGTCCAGATCATCATCCCAGGGAATGAATCCCTTGTGACGCACGGCGCCGATCATTGTGCCGCCACATATGCAATAGCGCAAACCGTGCTCCTGACACACCTTGCCAAAGGCAAGAAGAATGTCAAGTATGCGGCGGTGCAGAAGTTCTATGTCGTAGTTAGCCATATATCATATATATTGTATTGAATAGAGAATGTCATCTTGCGGATGGCAAAATTACTACATGTTTTCTTTCTGTGCAAATGCATAAAAAGAACATTGCCACCCCGTAGGCGGGATGGCAATGCGGATTTATTTCATCGTGGAGATGAGAATTCTCCACGCATCAGGACTTGATCAGTCGTCCCAGGTACAGTCAACGGGAACAAATGTGCCGGGGGCTGTCACTTTGAAGCGTGCCACATAAGTTGCTGACTCGCCGGTGTAGACACCGAAAGTAATCTGATAGATGAGATCAATTCCCTCCATGGGTTTGGCGTCGGGATGCAGTTTTGCCAGTGCGCCGGGCATCACTTCTTCCATGAAACGTTTCTTCATGAGAGCCACAACCTGCTCGTCAGTCATTCCTTCGTAGCCGGCGGCATACTGCTCGCGTGCCGATCCGGGACGCAGGTCAACATTGTTCTGATAAGCGCTTGTACCTGAATAGTACTCGTTGTTGCCGTATTTGGTGATCCAGTAGAGGCCGCTGGTGATAGAGGTGTCACCCATAGGAACGCAGATGTTGTCATAAACCCAGTCAACGCATGCCTGATAGTATGTGGCTGAGAAAGTCTGACCGCGTCCGGAGGGGAGGGTGATATAGACGGTCGGGTCATATATCCAGCGGTCACCGAGGTTCACAAACTGGTTTGTCTCGGTGACAATACCGTCGTTGAGAGTCCATGCCGAGCCATTGTAAATATACTGGTCGCAGAAGTAGTTGGTGGTCTTGTCAGTGCTGTTGTATACAAGATACATCACATTCTGCACATCACCGTTCTGGGCATAGGGGTATTTGTTGCGCAGATAAACGGGCAGATATTTGGCGGCATCGGCGGCAGAGATGTTTACATACTGCTGACCCATGGCCTTGTAGTCTGCGGGCGAGAGGGTGTTGAAACCGGAAGCCACGTTCCAGCGTCCGTTCTCATAGTGGTAGAGAACGTTTACGGCTGTGGTGGGAACATCGGCGGCAACAGCTTTGCGGGGGCTGCTTGCAGAAGCTGCAGGGATGGCTTTGCCGTTTATGGATGTGGCGACAAAGCTCAGATAGCGTTTGCCGGCAATGGCGATGAAATAGCCAGTAAGAGTCACCTGAGCGTCATTTGTAAAGGCCGCTTTCTGGTCAGCTGTGCCCTGATAGAGACTGCCCTGTCCTGTTGAGGCGCCATCCACAACAATGTTGATGTTGCGCTCAGTGACAACAGCCTTGCCGGTGAGCTGAGCATAGATGGCAAGATGATCGCCGGTGCGTGTGCATGCAGCGTCAACATCGGCACCGGTCATCACCTGAGGCGCGGGGTAGGAAACAGCCTGCTTGCCTATCACTTCAACAGTGGCTGAAGAACCGGTAACCTGAAGACCGCCGTTGTATGCGCCTATTGAACCGGAGATGTTCTGCTGTTCGCCGATTGCCACTGATGAGGCATCGAACGATGAGCCTTTGTATACGAATATCGAACCTGAATTGTCTGTCACAACATAGCCCTGTGCGCAGATTGCTGTCACAACGGCTTTGAGGTCAACATTGTCACCGACAGCAACATCGCCGATCTCGCTTCCGGGAGCCCAGGGAGCGGGAGGTTCGGGGGTGTCACCACCTCCGAATACGGGTTCCTGAGAGGCTTCACTGTATGTCACCACGCAATAGCCTCCGTCACCGGGATCAACATTTTCTGAAAGTATTGAGGGGATGAAGCGACTTGCCGGCTTTGAGGGGGCAAATGCATCGATATAGTTCTCGTCGCTTTCCCAGACGTCCTGCTGATAGTTGTCTGAGCTGACTGTATAGAGCTGTGCGCCGGCAGCCTCTGCCAGTTCGGCAGGCAGTCCGTGCTGTGTGCGGTAGGTGAGCTTAACCGATGAGCCTTTGTCAAGATAGTAGAACTTGGAGGCCAGGAAGGCGGGAGCATAGTCGGCAGCCGGAATCTGGTCCGAGAAGTAGCCGCGTGTGCCCACGGCTGTCAGGGCGGCTTTGAGATCATCGCCGGCCAGAGCCACGTTGGTGGCGTTGGAAGCTATGCTCTTGTAGTCAGCAGCCGTCAGTGTGTACTCAACGGCCTCAACCTGCTCGGGTGTGGTGTTGTCATCGGCATCCTTGAAGCCGTCGAGTTTGTCATTCCATGCGTTTTCGTCGCAGGAGCACAGTGTTGCGGCCAGAGCCACTCCCACAATGGAATTGATAAATATCTTTGTGTTCATTTTAATGAATTTCTACTTGGTGAATGTGTTGTTACACTGTTTTAGAAGTTGACGCGGAGTTTCATTGTGAATGTGCGGCCGAAGTTGTAGAAGATGCGGTAGGCGTTCTCCCATGTGCCGTCTGTTGATGATGATGTGTAAGCGTCAACAATGTAGTTGTAGTTGAAGAGGTTGTGGACAGTTCCGGAGAGCACTGCGTCAACGCCGCCTATCTTGAAACGGTATGAGGCGTTCATGTCGAACTGATGTCCCCAGGGCACACGCCAGGGATCCGCCACTGAAACAGTTCCGCCGGCTGCGGGAGCACTAACAGTATAGTCTGAATAGAGACGGTCTGCTACAGTCCAGTCAGCACCGATGCGGAAGCCCTTGAAAGGACGGAATGTCGCACCGAGGGCGGCGGTTGTCTGGGCCGATCCACCGACTTTACGCCCTTTCTGCATAAGTACGCCGTGCACATGGTCAGGGGCAAGGATACCGCTGGCAATCTCGCCGGTCGATGTGTTGGCAAGGGGCTGTCCGTTCTGGTTATAGAAATAACCTGTTGAATTTGAGTCCCAGATATAATCACCCAATGAAAGCATTCCGGTAACTTCCAGCCAGTTTGTAGGAACAAATGTGGCATTGACCTCCACACCCATGTGGCGGGCATCTACACCGCTCATGTTCATATAGTAACGGTCATCGGTCTGACCTATTGTACCGCTTCTGGTGGTTGTCTTGTCAAGCCATTTGGTGTAGTAACCGTTTACCATGGCTGAGAAGATAGGTGATGAGTAGCCGTAGCCAATCTCTGCCGAGAACACTTTCTCGTTGAGAGGATCAGGATTGGCCGCGTTGCTGGTTGCCTGTGAAAGGAACACACCCTCGGCAAAGAACGGAGCGCGGCTTATGTAGCCCACATTGGCAAACACGTTGTTGTGGCGGTCAATGTTGTAGTTGGCGCCGAATTTGGCTGTTCCGCCCAGGAAGTTGTATGTCTTTGATTTGGCATGTTCTTTGTCGTAGTAGAAATGGTCAACGCGCTGATAGCCGGTGTTGCTCAGTGAACCGGAAGCCACAAGGGTCAGACGGCGGTTGAGCAATGAGAGCTCGCCCTGAACATAAGCGCCTTCCTGATTTGTACGGCCCTCGAAGTCACGGTATACAACATCGCCCACACCAAGTTTCTGGTTGACCCATGCAAGGTTGTTCTTGTTATGTGTGGCATTGTTGTTGGGATCAACAAGTGCGCGGTTCACATCGTCAATATAGTATTCACCGTCATAGAGGTCAACAATCTTGTTGTCATGCTTGCCTACATAGTAGCGTACGTCTATACCGGCAAGGAAGCTGAGTTTGTTGTCAAAGAACTTGTTTGTATAGGATGAAACAAGGCCGTACCAGTTGTGCGAGTTGTTACTCTGGCTCATGATCATGTTTGAACCTGTTTCCGAGGCACGGTTCATTTCCTGGATAAGGTTGTAGCCGAATGTTCCGTCAGCATTGCGGAATGTTGTGCTCAGCTCACCGTTTGTGGCACCGTACCAGGCGCTGCGATAAGCCGATGTGCGGCCCTGACCGGAGTAACCGCCTCCGGATGCTATTGAAGCATATACTGTTGTTGAAAGGGCTGATTTGTCATTGATCTGCCAGTTGTGGGCCAGTGAGATCTGTGGCTTGTGATAGGTGTTGAGGTTTGATGAGCGCTGCTGTCCGTTAAGGTCAAAACCGTAGGTGGGGTTATAGCGGTAGGGGCTTTCGCCGTCCATATACTGTTTGGCTTTGGTCTGATAACCCATGATAGTCAGACCGTCCTGTGTGGAGCGTTTCACGTGTTTCTGGGGAGCGCCGAAAGCGGTGAGGCTCAACTGGTGCCTGTCGTTGAAACGTTTGGAGATGTTCACAAAATAGTTCCATGAGTTGAACCATGTGCCCTGAATGTATCCGTCACCCCATTTGTGTGAACCGAGCACGGTGATTGCCCAGCCGTTCTTCATCAGGCCGGTGGAGAGTTTTATACCATAGTTGTTCATGCCGTCGTTGCCGAATCCGTACCATACGGAACCGCCTTTCTTGGCATCGGTGGATGTTGTGGTGATGTTGATTGTACCACCGATTGAGGGTGCTGAGAGAACAGCGGCACCGAGACCGCGCTGGGTCTGGATGTTCGAGGCCACATCATTGAGACCGGCCCAGTTGCTCCAGTAAACCCATCCGCCTTCCATGTCGTTGACGGGGATACCGTTCACCATCACAGCCACATTTTTGCTCTGGAAACCACGCATGTTGATTTTGGCATCGCCGAAACCTCCGCCGTCTTTGGTGACCCAGACGCCGGGAGTGGTCTTGAGTATTTCAGGGAATTCCTGACCACCGAGTTTGAGATCAATGTCTATGGCGTTAACCTGAGACAATGCCACAGGAGTCTGACGGGTGCGTGCCAGAGACTGTGTCACTACCACGTCGTTGAGCATCTCTGCCTTTGGCTTGAGAGTGATTGTACCCATCTCGGAACGCGGGGCTGCCTGAGCATCCTCGTACCCGATAAAGCTGAATGTTAGCGACTTGGCAAAATCAGGGACATCAACAGAATATTTGCCGTCAATGTCAGTTGTGCCAAGGGCTTGTCCGCCGGTGATGACGATGCTGGCGCCCACAACGGGTTCACCTGTCTCGTCCACAACGGTGCCGTTGCATTTGCGCGCTGCGGGCATGGCAAAGCCAATGCCGGCTGTCAAGCATAGCACCATAAAAACTGAAAGAAATCTTCTCATTGCTGAAAATGATGATGGTTAATAAAAATTGGGGTATTGATTTTGTTGTCTATGTAGTCTCTTATGCATTTCATGGTCTATGCCGGCAACCGGATTTTTACGGCTTATGTGGGTTCTGCCGGCTTTATTCGGGAGAGCCGAAGCGTCCAAATAAAACGACTGACAGACGTTCTGCAGAACATTTTGACCGCAAAACTCTGTCAGTAAATCTTGTAGCTTTTCCATAAAGGGGTTGTTCACTCCGGATTAGCGTTAATTTTCCACAAAATTAAAAAATTTTTTATTCACCTCCAAATCTTTCATTAATTGCGATACCAACCTGAAGTGTTTAAATGATGTTTTTGCGTGATGGGGATTATTTTCGTAAATTTGCACTCCCGCAAAAATGTTTTTTGCCTGCGGGCAAGACGTGCCTTGTCAATTGCGGGACTGATGAATTTTTATGATAAAGAATCTGCTCTTTGACCTCGGCGGGGTCATCATGGACATAGAAAAAGCCAACTGTGTGCGTGCCTTCGACGCTCTGGGACTTCCCGATGCGGCAAGTTTCTTCGGTGAATACAGCCAGCAGGGTCCGTTCGAGGCTCTTGAAAGCGGGGCCATCGGCCCGGGGACATTCCGTCGGGAGATACGTGCGCTCATTCCGGATGGCGAGGCAATTTCCGACCGCAAGATAGATCAGGCTTTCGAGGCTTTTCTGACGGGCATACCGCTGCATCGTCTGGCTGCATTACGTTCGCTGCGCAAAAAATATGGCCTTTACATGCTCTCAAACACCAATCCGATAATGTGGAACGGATTCATTGCCGCCCAGTTCTCGCAGGAGGGCATGCGCCGGAGTGATTATTTTGACGGAATCACCACATCGTTTGCCGCAAAATGTCTCAAACCCGCCCGCGGGATATTTGACTATGCGGCAACCACCATGGAGATTGATCCCGCAGAGACATTGTTTCTCGATGACTCGGAAACCAACTGCCGCGCGGCTGTGTCCTACGGCTGGCAGGCCCTGCATGTTCCTGTGGGCACTGAATTCATGGAACTCCTGAAAGAAAAAGGCATGATATGACCTACGCCGCGGCAATCGGAACTTTCGATGGCCTGCATCGTGGCCATGTGGCACTGCTTGAACAGCTACGCACGGAAGCCGACGCCCGCGGACTTTCCACTCTGGCTGTCACATTCAGCCGGCATCCCGCCGCTGATCTCTGTCCCGGCAAAGCACCCTCTATGCTTGACACTGACACGCGCCGCATGGAGCGCCTGAGCGCATGTCCACACGTTGACTCCGTGATGGTGTTGGATTTCAGCCGCATGCGCCATCTCACGGCTTGCGGATTCATGGAATATCTGGCCGAAAGGGATGTGCGATGTGTGCTGTTGGGCCATGACACACGCTTCGGGTCTGACATGCCTGTGGATTTTTCCGCTTACTGCGATGCCGGCAGGAACGCCGGTATTGAGACGCTGATCATGCCGCAGCCTGTTTCTGTCATGGGGAGAACCGTATCCTCCTCGGCTATCAGGAAATGCCTCGGTGACGGAGATATGACCTTAGCCGCCGCAATGCTTGGCCGGAGATATACCATTTCCGGAAAAGTGACTGCCGGACGCCGTCAGGGACATACAATCGGATTTCCCACAGCCAATATCCGTGTTGCTGACAACCTGACAATACCCGCCGGCGGAGTATATGCCGCGATGATCTCAGGCGCATCTCTTCCGGTTCCAATGCCGGCAATGGTCAACATCGGGACATGCCCGACCTTTACCGGCGGAAACGCCCCCGTTACGGTCGAGGCCCACATAATAGGGTGGGAAGGTGATCTGTACGGACAATCTCCGGAAATTGAATTTTATGAGCGGATGCGCGATGAAAAACATTTTTCCACACTCG
Source organism: Bacteroidales bacterium (assembly GCA_030536615.1). Lineage (GTDB taxonomy): Bacteria > Bacteroidota > Bacteroidia > Bacteroidales > Muribaculaceae > CAG-873. The sequence goes on from JAUNPQ010000008.1 coordinate 40,305, forward strand.
AGGCGCTGAAAGAACAACTGGTACGCGACAAACAGCAGGCATTGGATATTTTAACACACCGTAACGCGCCATAAGCGGATAAAATCGTAACTTTGCCGGCGGACACAGAAAGCTGTTTCCACTGATAAACAATTGTTAACCGTACAAATGTACGACCCTCTTAATCCATAAAAACAAAAGTCATGACACGTGAATATGACTTTCTGGTGATAGGTTCAGGAATCGCCGGCATGTCATTTGCCCTGAAAGCCGCGTCGCACGGACGCGTCGCCCTGGTCTGCAAGACTACTCTTGATGAAGCCAACACGGCACTTGCCCAGGGGGGTGTGGCATCAGTCACAAATCTTGAAGTAGATAATTTTGACAAACACATCCACGACACGATGGTTGCCGGTGACTGGCTGAGCGATCCCGCTGCTGTGGAGATGGTTGTGAAGGGCGCTCCGCAGGGCATACGAGATCTTGTGAAATGGGGCGTTGAATTTGACCGCGACGCCAAAGGCAATTTTGATCTTCACCGCGAGGGCGGCCACAGCGAGTTCCGCATACTGCATCACGCCGACAACACCGGTTTCGAGATTCAGCGCGGCCTCATTGAGGCTGTGCGTCGATGCGGACAGATAGACATCTATGAGCACCATTTCGCCATAGAGATCATCACCCAGCACCATCTGGGCAAGATTGTGACACGCCGCACGCCTGACATAACCTGCTATGGCGCATATGTCCTTGACGAGGAAACAGGAAATGTCGACACATTCCTGGCCCGCGCCACCGTAATGGCAACGGGAGGCACAGGCGCCGTATATCTGACAACCACCAACCCGCTTGTGGCCACCGGCGACGGCATAGCAATGGTTTACCGCGCCAAGGGAACAGTAAAGGACATGGAGTTCATCCAGTTCCATCCAACGGCGCTTTTCCACCCCGGTGACCGTCCTTCGTTCCTTATAACGGAAGCCATGCGCGGTTACGGCGGTATTCTCCGCAACCTGAAAGGTGAGCGATTCATGACACGCTATGACGAACGTCTTGAGCTTGCCCCGCGCGACGTTGTAGCCCGTGCCATAGACTCGGAAATGAAAACACATGGCGATGACCATGTATATCTTGACGTGACCCACAAAGATCCGGAAGAGACAAAACGCCATTTCCCGAACATATACAAAAAATGTCTGAGTCTGGGCATAGATATCACCAAAGACTATATCCCCGTGGCACCGGCTGCACACTACCTCTGCGGCGGCATAAAGGTTGACACCAACGGCGAATCATCCATACACCGGCTCTATGCTCTTGGCGAATGCTCATGCACGGGTCTGCACGGAGGCAACCGTCTGGCATCAAATTCTCTGATTGAGGCTGTGGTATATGCCGACGCCGCTGCGCGCCATGCCTCGGAGGCCATACAGAACTATGATCTGCGCCATGATGTGCCCGCATGGAATGACGAGGGAACATCACACCCCGAGGAGATGGTGCTCATCACCCAGAGCATACGCGAGGTGAACCAGATAATGGGTGCATATGTTGGCATAGTACGTTCCGATCTGCGTCTGGACCGTGCCTGGAACCGCCTTGACATCCTCTATCAGGAAACCGAGGCTCTGTTCAAATGCTCAAAGGCATCACGGAAAATATGCGAACTGCGCAACATTATAAACGTCGGTTACCTCATAATGCGTCAGGCCAAGGAACGCAAAGAAAGCCGCGGACTGCACTATACCGTTGACTATCCGCCTGTTCCACACGCTGCTGAAAGCAAATGACAACCGTACCCCCCTGACACACAAAAATTAATTCATACCTCTCTGACAACCTCCTCTTTCAAAAAAAAATTCACAGTGGCAGCCATGGTCCTCATCATGGCGGTCACTGCCTTTGCATCAGCCGACAAGGACTATATTCCTCCCGCCAATGAACGCAAGCCCGTGCGCGAGCATATCTATGAAGGCTATTCATGGGCGGTCAGTGACGGTGACACCATGACCATTTTCTATCTGCGTCCGCTCACTGTCTATCCGCCGCTGAAATTCAAAAACAAAAAGGAACGTCAGAACTATGACCGTCTTGTGCGCAATGTGCGTATAATGCTGCCTTATGCCAAGATGATACGTGAGACACTCATAGAGACATATGAGTACGTCCAGACATTCCCCACACAGAAAGAGCGCGATGACTATCTGAAACAGATGGAGAAAGATCTTTTCAAGCAATACAAACCCGTTCTGAAACGTTTTTCAAGGACACAGGCACGGTTGCTCATCAAACTCATACAACGCGAGACTGACCAGTCAAGTTACGACATCGTGAAAGCCTTTTTGGGCAATTTCAGGGCGGTTTTCTGGCAAGGTTTCGGAAAACTGTTCGGCGTCAGCCTCCACGGAAAATATCAGCCTGACAAAAACCGTGACGATGCCTTGATTGAACGCGTGGCCACGCAGGTTGAACAAGGCACGCTCTGACACACAGCTATGGCAGACATAAAACTCATACTGAAACGTTTTGCGGGATTCATGGCCCTTGAACGCGGCATGTCAGCCAATACGCGTCAGGCCTATCTGGCTGATGCGCGCAAGATGACAGATGCCCTGAACGTAACGTCAGACAGAGATCTGCGGAAAATAGACGCGGACATTCTGCGTGACTTTGTGGGTGATCTTCATGATCTGGGAATCAGCGCGCGTTCACAGGCACGCATTGTCTCAGGCCTGAAAGCCTTTTTCCGCTATCTGCGCCTGGAGCATATCATTGAGGATGACCCCATGGTGCTGCTTGAAAGTCCCCGCACAGGACGCCATCTTCCCGATGTGCTTGCTGTTGATGAGATAGACGCCATGATTGCATGCATAGACAGAAAAGATCCTCTGGGACGTCGCAACAATGCCATTATAGAGACTCTTTACGGATGCGGGCTGCGTGTCAGCGAACTGTGCGCACTCAGGCTTCCTGATGTGAATATTGACGAACTTTTCATTATTATCACAGGTAAAGGCAACAAGCAGCGCATGGTTCCCATGTCCGAGACAGCCGCCGCGCTTATTGAGGAATATGTGGCCACAGACCGTGCCAACGTCAAACCAAAGCGGGGAGCCGAGGACATTGTATTTCTGAACCGGAGAGGCGGACAGTTGTCACGCGTCATGATTTTCTACATAATCCGTGACCTTGCAAAAGCAGCGGGGATTGTCAAGGAAGTGTCACCACACACTCTGCGACATTCCTTTGCCACTCATCTGCTTGAGGGAGGCGCCAATCTGCGCGCCATACAGCAGATGCTGGGCCACGAGTCAATAGCTACCACACAGATCTACCTGCATGTGGACAACACGCGTCTGCGCGAGGAGATCATGGCGCATCATCCACGCAACATGATGCACAACAACCCGGATCCTATCAGCTGATACTTTTCTCAGCTGATACTTTCAGTATTATATATACGGTTCAGAGCTGACGCCTGCCGGCAGCATGAATCACACGCCACAGTGCAATGACAATATAGACAGCCATAAACGGAATCACCCATACCAGAGCATCTGACAGCGCATCGCCGAAAGCCTCTATATTGAACTGAGGCATGCGGTGCAGCCGTGGGGCGTTTGCGGCAACCTGCACGGCTTTTAATGCTGTGATCACACCAATCACGAGCCCGATGACAATGTTCATGAATATGGGGAAAAGTATGGCTTTCAGCACCACCTTGCGCCGCGCGGCGGCAACAACCCACAGACATGTCACAACATTCATGGCCAGACTCAGAACCGTGAATGAGTTGAGGACGGCGGCATGGCTCTCCAACACGCTCAGCTCAGGCGTTGCTGACAATGACCCGAACACAACACTCTCCCCGTAAACTATCTGTGAAGCTATCTCAGCCGGACCATAGGCAAGCACCGGAAGCACTATCAGGGAGTACAATATCATGACCAGACCTTTCTCCGTACCACTGGCCGGCAAGGTGGTAGACATGGCAAAGTCACGCCTTGTCACAAAGGCTATGCTCCCGAAGATGACAAAATATTGCAATATGCCGGCCATGGAATTGCCAAGCACTACTCCTCCGAAATTTCTTATCACCATCATCAGAGCAAAGACAACAAGCGATATCAGCGGGTAGAACATAATCTGCCAACGCAGACGACCGCTGTAATAGCGCGCCACCATCCCCATACGTCCGAGACTGAACGGGGAGTTACACTTTTTCTCTTTGTTATTATTCTTTGCCATCTTCTTCTGTTTCTTTTTCAACTGCATTTTCAAGAACCTCAGCAACCGTTCCGGCGTTTTCGGAGCGCATGGCCCGGTAGAGCAGAGTGTAGTCCGGCTCTGTGGACGCCATTCCCGGCTCAAGCCGCAACATAGCATGCCAGTGGCCTCCATAAAGCTCGGCATGAAGCGCTTTCTCAGGCCGTAGATTTGTGATTGTAAAGGCCAGCGCGGCACTTATATGTGATGTGCTCTCATTGAGGACCATCTTTCCGCCTTTAAGCATAATCAGCCCGTCGTAAAGATTTTCAAGGTCAGAGACCGTGTGTGTGGACACAATGATAATCTGTCCGGGACGCATGCAGCGCAAAATCATTTTCTGCAATTCTATGCGGCTGTCAATATCCATGGCGTTGGCCGGCTCATCAAGCAGAAGCACATCTGTCTGTAGCGCCAGCATATACGCCACCTGAGCCTTGCGCATGTTTCCTGACGAGAGCGATGTAAGCGACGTGCTTTCCGAAATATTGAACGCCTCCAGATTTGTACGGAGCATCTCATATGAGAAACCCGGATAAAAAGGAGCATGAGTCCTGACCATTCCTGCTATATTCTTTGCCGGAAAAACCATGTCTGTGCCAAGATAAGCCACCCGTGCCATCTCGGCAGGACATCTTTCCGTGGTGTCTACGCCGTCAACCATGCATTTTCCCTGTGTGGGGAAACGCAGGCCGTCAATGATCTGCAACAACGTGGTCTTGCCTGACCCGTTCTCGCCAAGCAACAGATGTATGCCGGGATTTATCACGGCTGTCACACCTTCAAGGGCCTGAATATGACTCTTGCGGTAGTTATATCCTAAGTTTTCAATCTCTATGCGCATATTGTTCATTTCATCGCTTCAACGGTATATCCGCGTCTGCGTAACATTTTTATCAATCCTGTATCTGTGAGCAGATGACCCAAGCCCACGGCTATGAACATGCTTTGCCGTGGCATGGTCTGTTCTATTGTTTCAATCCAGTCTGCATTACGGTTGTCAAGAAGAATTTTCCGGTCAGCCGCACTCAGTTTTTCTGGATCACGGAACATTTCCTCAAGTTTCTCTATATCGCCGTGTTTATATGCCTCTTTCAGCTCAATGTCATCATCAACAAGAGAGTGGGGATCACGCAGAGTCTGCATAAGGTCATCAACCTGTTTATGGATGGGCTGTCCGTATAGAAGCTGACATTGCTGTCTGAAAGTCTCCAGTCCCTTTATTTCTTTATTCCTTATCTGTGCATACTCCTGGACATAAATGTCAATATTACCATCCATGATCTCACCTTCGCCGACAGGCATACTCATGCTTATCAGCTGGATGATAGCCTGATTGACGAATGTCGGCTTGAACATGATCAGATTACCCGGCTCGAGCTTATAATCGTCCGAGGATATATTTTTCAAAAAAACATTCAAGGAATCAAGCTGTTGTGATGTCATGACATCAGTGAGAGTGCTGTCCGGAGGAGCAACCACAAATTCTGTCATAATTTTTCTTGTCTGCACCGGATCAATGTCGCTCAGATCAATTTCCCCATAAACAACATCACAATTGTCTATGGCTTCCTTTGCACCGGCAATGCTGTCTATGAATGATGCCGGAATGAAATGATGTGTGCCAAGCAGATACGAAGGTTTCTGCAGCCCTTTCCCCTCAACTTTCCACAAAAGTTGGGCATCGACTCCGGCCAAAGCGGCCAGAACGGTGCACAAAGTGAGCAGCAGAATTCTTTTCATACGCTTCTTATCTTTTCAGTTCATTGGCTATCAGGGCATTTCTCTTGGCAATGAATTCGGAACGGAGTTTATCTATATTTTTCTCAATTTCAACTATTTTTGCCCGTACAGACAGATCACCGGAAGCATAAGCACTTCTCATTGACTCAACACTGTTGAGAGCTTCCTCAAGCTTCTTTTGTGCTTTCTGATAGTTTTCCAGATATGCCCGGGCATCCGATCCGTGGAATTGTGATGGAGATGTGTATATCACTCCGTTTCCCAATGATATTGAGAAACGCGATGTGGATTTATCAGCTGTCTTATTGCTATTCTCTATATTATCAAGTCTCTGCAGATATTCCGCAGCATTGAATCCATCAGGAAGTGTAGCCTCAGGAGAAGTAAGGAATGCAAGTTCCTTTATTCCTTCCACATCGGCATCATAATTTATGCGGTTCTCATTGGGAATAAAAACATAGATGCTCACTTCACCGTCAGCAGCATTGCGGTCTGTTGCCCACCAGCCAAGTCCGGTGCCCTCGTCAATGACAAACATAAAGTCATTTCCGGGAGAATTATATGGCATGCCTATGTTTGTGGGCTCAAGATACTTTCCGCTTTCATCCCTGCGGGTCATATAGATGTCATATCCACCCAGTGAGGATTGTGTGTCGGCATTATCGGCAAAATAAAGCGTTGTTCCGTCAGCAGCCATAAAAGGATAGGCCTTGTCGCTTTCTTTTTCTGTGCCCAAATCCAATGTCCTTCCTTCCTGACGCGTTCCGTCATCAAGAATATCTGCATGACGTATTACCAGATTTCCGGTGGAATCATCCTCAACTGTATAAAAGATCTCTGTTCCTGACGATGGCGTGAACGTGGTCTCCTCAAATGTTCCTCCCAGATTTCCGGCATCGGCGCTCAACCTGTATTTCTCAAAGAACAGTGCAGTGTCCACTTTCAGCCATTCTACAACTTTTATGTTCTCAACACGCCCAAGCATGTTGTTGATGGCTACTGAACGGTTCTGCAAGGTGCGGAGTTCCTGAGGTGTCTGCGCACCCTTTTTCAGAATGCCTTCCCATCTCTCTATGACATCATCCAGTTTCTCAATGTCATAAAGCATAACAGCCTCCAGGCCTTCCTCATAAAGTCTGTCAGCATTGGCGGTTCTGGCTTTGGGTTTGGCGGCATATACGCTTCCGAATACAGCAACCATGGCAATTGCCAATATGGTTATGTTCTTTCTTTTCATTTGAAATCGGCAAGTTTATGGGTTTGCAGTGAGAGGCGCCACCAGGGATGTTCAAGTATATATCCAACAGTCTCAGTAGTGTTCAGACACGAGCAGGGCTGTAGAAACATGGCTTTGCGCGGTTTGAATCTTTCCTTGAATCTTTCCAAATCCTGATTCTGATAAACAATCTTGAGTTCATCAATATCACCTATATTCCAAGGCTGTTCTTTGGGCGAGCAGGTTATCCAGTCCACGCCGGCAGGCACAGGAAGAGATCCGTTTGTCTCTATCTGAATGAAACATCCTGCTTTGTGGAGTGCTTCAATGAGTTCACTGTCAAGGTGCAGAAGAGGTTCTCCTCCGGTCACCACAACATGGCGCGCCGGAAAGCCGCACACTTTTTCAACAATCTCTGCCGCCTCCATAGGCGTAGAAGCACTGAAATCAGTGTCGCAGAATTTGCATGCGCGGTTGCATCCGCTCATTCTCACAAACACGGCAGGTGTGCCGGTGAAATATCCTTCTCCCTGCAGAGAGTAGAAAATCTCGTTTACAGGATATGTTTTTTTCATATCATTCCTTTTCATAGGCAGCAGTGTTTCCTTCACTCTCCTGCACTTCGGCCCGGTAGCAGTTGGGAACATTGTCAACTATCCACCGGGCTATGTTCTCGGCTGTAGGATTACATGGCAATATATCATTGAGACATGCATGGTCAAGACGCGAAAGCACGCTTTTCTTTATGTGTGTGAAATCTGTCACCATTCCGTTGGCATCAAGTTTCTCCGACTTGCAAAACACGGTTATTATCCAGTTGTGTCCGTGCAGCTGCGTACACTTGCTTTCATAGTCAAGGTTCAGACGGTGGGCCGCTGACACTTCCATGCGCTTTGTTACGTAATACATGTCTTATTTCACTACTATGTTGACAATCTTGCCGGGAACAACTATAACTTTCACTATCTGCTTTCCTTCAACCCATTTTGCAGAGCCTTCATGAGTCAGAGCCATGCGCTCAACCTCATCTTTTTCCGTACCGGCGGCAACTGTCATATTGAATCGTGCCTTTCCATTGAATGATACAGCGTAGTTGACGGTATCCTCATGCAGATATTTCTCATCATAAGCAGGCCATTGGGCATCACATATGGTGGTATCTTTGCCTATGGCGCTGTGCCACAATTCTTCTGTTACATGCGGAGCGAACGGAGCAAGCACAATCAAAAGTTTTTCAAGCACCTCACGTGAACTACATTTCTGTGCTGTCAATTCATTTACACATATCATGAAAGCGGCTATGGATGTGTTGTAAGAGAAACTTTCAATGTCAGCAGTCACCTTCTTTATCAGTTTGTGCAGGCTGCGCATATTGTCAGCCGTGGGTTCTGAATCATCAACAAGAAGAGTGTCTCCCTTGTAGAAAAGTCCCCAGAGTTTCTTTATGAAACGATTCACGCCGTCTATACCGTTGGTGTCCCAGGGCTTGCTCTGTTCCAACGGCCCGAGGAACATTTCATACAGGCGCAGTGTGTCTGCTCCGTAGCGTTCAACAATGTCATCGGGATTCACCACATTGAACATTGACTTGGACATTTTCTCAACGGCCCATCCACACACATATTTTCCATCTTCAAGTATGAACTCGGCATCGGCAAATTCCGGACGCCATGCACGGAACTTTTCAGTGTCCAGTATGTCATTTGACACTATGTTCACATCTACATGTATGGGTGTCACATCATAGTCTTTCCTGAGTCCGGCGGATACAAATGTATTTGTATCCTTTATACGGTACACAAAATTGCTCCTTCCCTGTATCATGCCCTGGTTGATAAGTTTGGCAAATGGTTCGTCGCAAACCACCATACCGAGATCATAAAGAAACTTATTCCAGAAGCGGCTGTAGATGAGGTGTCCCGTGGCGTGTTCAGTGCCTCCTATATACAAATCCACATTTTTCCAGTAACCATTGGCTTTTTCTGACACAAGAGTTTCATTGTTGTGCGGATCCATGTAACGCAGATAGTAGGCCGATGACCCTGCGAATCCGGGCATTGTGTTCAGTTCAAGCCTGTATCCATCTTTTGTGTGCCATTCTTTTGCTCTTCCCAACGGTGGCTCTCCACTTTCTGTAGGCAGGTATTTGTCCACTTCCGGAAGCTGGAGAGGAAGTTCCCTGTCATCAAGCACACAGGGAATCTCATCCTTATAATAAACCGGGAAAGGTTCGCCCCAATAGCGCTGACGGCTGAAAATAGCATCGCGTAGACGATAGTTGACTTTTACCTCTCCTATGCCTTTCTCCTTTATATATTCTTTTGTGCGCGCAATGGCTTCTTTCACTGTGAGCCCGTTGAGATCAAGATCCGGGCCCTGTGAATTTATCATTATACCTTCTTTGGCATCAAAACTCTGTTCTGATACATCCGCTCCTTCTATAAGCGGTATTACGGGAAGATCAAACTTACGGGCAAAAGCATAGTCACGGCTGTCATGTGCCGGTACTGCCATAATGGCTCCTGTACCATAGCCTGCAAGCACATAGTCACTAACCCAGACAGGTATCTTCTTACCTGACAATGGGTTCACAGCATATGCTCCCGTGAACACTCCGCTCACTTTCTTGTCTATAAGACGTTCGCGCTCTGTCTTGCTCTTGGTTGCCTTTATGTATTCCTCAACCTCTTTTCTCTTATCAGGGGTTGTCACCATGTCAACATATGCGCTTTCAGGAGCAAGCACCATGAAAGTAACGCCGAAAAC
>JAUNPQ010000008.1:50284-53935 GCA_030536615.1 Bacteroidales bacterium
AAAACAGTATCGGCACGTGTGGTGAATATCTCCATGTCAATATCCGTGCCATCAACATGGAAACGCATCTCTGCACCCTCACTTCTTCCAATCCAGTTGCGCTGTGTCTCTTTCAGGGATTCTGTCCATTCAAGTCTCCCCAGTCCCTCGAGCAACCTTTCAGCATAGGCCGACACACGCAGACACCATTGATACATAAGTTTCTGTTCAACCGGATATCCTCCTCTTATTGATACACCCTCGCTCACTTCATCATTGGCAAGTACTGTTCCAAGACGGGGACACCAGTTCACCATCGTATTTCCAAGATAGGCAATACGGTAGTTCATCAGTATGTCGCTCTTTTCTTTATCACTTTTCTTTTTCCATTCAGAGGCTGTGAACTCAAGGGGCTTGGTGCAGGCCGCATTCACTCCCTCACTTCCTTTTTCCTCAAAATGCTTTATCAGTTTATCAATGCTTTCAGCCTTGTCCTTATCCTTGTCATAATAGCTGAGGAACATACGTTTGAAAGCCCATTGTGTCCATTTGTAGTATTCAGGATCGCATGTCTTTATCTCACGGTTCCAGTCATAACTGAAACCTATTTTGTCAAGTTGCTCACGATAGCGGGCTATATTTCTGACGGTGGTAACCTCAGGATGTTGGCCTGTCTGTATGGCATACTGCTCAGCAGGAAGTCCATAGGCGTCATATCCCATGGGATGCAGCACATTGAAACCCTGAAGACGTTTGTAGCGTGAATATATGTCTGAAGCAATGTATCCTAACGGATGTCCCACATGCAGTCCCGCTCCCGACGGATAAGGGAACATGTCAAGCACATAATATTTTGGCTTGCTCTCATCTATCTCACATTTATATACCTCTTTATCTTTCCAATATTGCTGCCATTTCTTTTCTATGGCCCTGTGGTTATATTCCATCGCTTTCTTTATTATATAGCTTTCTTTTTAATCATGACAATTCAAGCATACGCTCTATAGGGCGTCGTGCTTTCTCTATTATATCCTCATCAACCTCCACCTGCGGTTGCATCTCAAGCAGGCTTTTATACACTTTTTCAAGGGTATTGAGCTTCATGAATGAACATTCATTGCATGCACATGTGGAATCAGCCGGAGGCGCCGCTATGAATGTCTTTTCAGGCGAAGCCTTACGCATCTCATGCAATATGCCGCTCTCCGTAGCCACTATGAATTCTTTCTTATCACTTTTCTTTGTGAAGTCAAGAAGAACAGCTGTTGATCCTATCTTGTCCGCTACAAGGAGAATGTGACGTGGACATTCCGGATGAGCCAAAACAAGGGCTTGCGGATGTTCTTTTTTCAATTCAAGTATTTTTTCAAGAGAAAATTTCTCATGCACATGACATGCGCCGTTCCAGAGGACCATGCTGCGACCTGTCACTGAGTTTATATAATTTCCGAGATTACGGTCAGGCCCGAATATTATCTTTTCATCCTTTGGAAATGACTCTACAATGCGGTGGGCGTTTCCCGAAGTCACCACAACATCAGTGAGTGCCTTTACCGCTGCTGATGTATTCACATAACTTATCACCGTGTGACCGGGATGCTCCTTTATGAATTTTTCAAATTCAGGAGCGGGGCAACTGTCTGCCAGTGAACAGCCGGCTTCCGGATCAGGACATAAAACTGTCTTTTCCGGACACAGTATTTTTGCTGTCTCTGCCATGAAGTGAACTCCGCACAATACTATAACTTTGTTTGGAAGCGTGGTTGCCAGCCTTGCAAGCGCCAGAGAGTCTCCAAGATGGTCGGCAATATCCTGTATTTCCTCCGGCTGGTAGTAATGCGCCATTATCACGGCATCACGCTCTTTCTTCAGCCTTTCTATTTCAGCCTTCAGTTCTCTGCATTCTTTTTTTGATTTTTCCGCAGACTTTTCGACTTCCATTTTTATTTTATTATGTTTTTATATTCAATATTAAAAAAATAAATAATAAGAATAATAGGTGTTGAAAGCTTTGATAACTTTATTGCAATTTATTTGCTTTTATTACATATGAAACTCATATATGCATTAGTATACATGTTTTCAACAACCTCTTTTTCTATATATCATTGACTTATGTATTTTATAAACATACTGTCAACAACACGCAAAGTTAATAAATTTTGATGTGAATATATGTAGAATAATGTGTAAAACTCATTCTTTCCATAAGTATAACTTTGCTTATATCTTTTCAATTATAAATTTGCATTTTATATGATAAGGCTATATATGGAATTAGATATTGAAAAAGCAAATAATCTTATTAAAATTTACTTGCTACTTTTTCAACCCTTATCAACAAGTAATCAACAAAAAACTCCCCTTGGGTGGAGGGGAGCAGCCGGTATATATAAATACTTTATAGTTAAATCATTGAAGTGCTTCCAGCAATTCAAATGCTTCTGTGGCGCTCAGTTTTCTTCTTTTAATCAATGATGTTGAAAATTCATCTATGATAGGAAGAACGGCGTGGTGTGTGAATATTCTCTCAAGATAGTTGAAAGTTTTTTCATAAATATGGTTGATCTCGTCATCATCAAGAGAGCATACTTCCTTGCCCTCATCACGGGCCATGGCCCGCATCAGGGAGTTGACTGATGAGGAAAGAGAGTGACCTTTGCCTATGTATGAACGGCACATTATGTTGCCTAACAGCATGGCTGTTGAAAGTTCGTATTGCTTTATCATCTGATGCCACACTATGCGCGCTGACATGCGGGGGTTGCCTGAAAAATGAAAGTCAGGAGTAAAAGTCATTCCCTGTCCCGGTTCAGCATCAATATTTATTTCGGCAAGCATATCTTTGCCTTCCCACACAACCATTGAGACGGCCATGCCGGCAAGTCCCAGTGATCTGTCTTTTTCATCAGTATATTGCAATGCGAATCTGTCCATCTTGTAATTATAACAATAAAGTGGTGCAAAATTACTTTTAAAAAAAGTTATTACCAAATATTGAAAGTGAAAATGTCCACCCTTGCTACAGGGTGGACATTAAGAGGTTGTTTAATAAAAACTTTCTTCTTATGATTTCTTATTTGATATATGTTCCCATAAAGATAATCACACCGCTGGCTTTTTCTCTTATAAAATAAACAAAAGGCTTGTCAGCTTTGAATGTTGCCGGTTCTTCCATTTCTCCCGGATAACTTGTATCCACAAGTGTTCCGGTAACGGAAGCTCCTTCTGCGCCGGTTTCATCAATAGAAAGAACGGTTTTCTGTTTTACCTTGACACAACTTAATTCAATAGGTCCGTTTGATGTAATTATATTTGAAAGATCACAATTGAAAGCATTTATGCCCATAGCATAAAGAGTATGATCAAGACCGAGTGTGCTTGATACATTCACTTTAGGAATGCTTACATTCACACCTCTTTCTTGCATATGAGCATATATGGCCTCTTTCATTGCAGTTTTATAGTCTGTATTTTCCTCAGGAAGAGCAATGACAAGTTCAAAGGTTGCATTTCCAAAAGGCAGTGCTATGGTTTTCACTGTGTTAGAAGCGTAGTAATCAAAAGTGAATGTCTGGTTCATCATATCCACTTTTGTTGTGCTCCCGTCATAACAATAACCTGTTGGTTGAATTAAATTAGTGCATATTTTATCTGCCCGATAGGACGATG
>JAUNPQ010000071.1:0-6281 GCA_030536615.1 Bacteroidales bacterium
GCTTTTTTTTACACTTCGGAGACTTTTTATTTTTGAGAATGACTTTTTGGATTTTTTATATTGCCAGTATCATTTTAAATTTTTATTTTTGCGCTATCCTACATGGATAGACATGAGGAGACATGCTGCGTGCGGCTGTTTCAGATACCCTGAAAATAATATTTAAAAATTACGGTGCAACGCCGTGAACAAAAGATAATCATAAAACACTTTAAGTTCATAAGAAATGAATGCTGATATAGACATTGATTCATTTGACATTAATGCTGCGCCGGCCGACATGGATTGGGCAAACCTGTGTTTCGGATATTATCCCACGGACTATAATGTCCGTTGTGAGTATCGTGACGGCAAGTGGGGAGAGATAACAATATCCTCGTCCCCGATGCTTGACATACATATGGCGGCAACCTGCCTCCATTACGGTCAGGAACTTTTCGAAGGTCTGAAAGCCCAGCGTGGCAAAGACGGGAAAGTGCGTGTTTTCCGCATGGATGAGAATGCCAAGCGGTTCATATCTTCCGCCAACGGTATAAAGATGGCTCCCCTGCCTGAGGAGATCTTCTGCAAAATGGTGCGTATGGTTGTCAAACTCAATGCGCGCTTCATCCCGCCTTATGGCAGTGGCTCATCATTATATATACGCCCCTTGGAGATAGGCATCACACCGCAGGTAGGAGTGAAATCAGCCGTTGAATATATGGTAGTGATGTTTGTGTCGCCTGTCGGACCGTATTTCAAGACCGGCTTCCGTCCCAGCAAGATATGTATCACACGTGAGTATGACCGTGTGGCGCCCAAAGGCACTGGCCGTTTCAAGATTGGCGGCAACTATGCGGCTTCATTGGCGGCGGGAGATATGGCTCACAAACTTGGCTACTCCGCAGTGCTTTATCTTGACCCCAAGGAAAAGAAATATCTTGACGAGTGCGGGCCGGCAAATTTTTTCGCCATCAAAGACGGCAAATATATAACACCGGCATCTGATTCCATTCTGCCATCCATAACCAACATGAGCCTGCGCCAACTGGCCCGGGATATGGGCCTTGAGGTTGAAGAGCGTCATATCGCCATAGAGGAACTGAAAGACATATCAGAGGCTGCCGCATGCGGCACTGCCGCCGTATGTTCGCCTGTTCTGGAGATTGATGATCTTGACACCGGTGATAAATATGTTGTGTCACATGACGGCGAACCGGGACCCATCACCACACGCCTTTATGAAATGCTCTGTGGAATAAAGACAGGAGAAGTTGAAGACAAACACGGCTGGTGCGAAGTAATAGAGTGACACCTGCGCAGGCAGAGACATTCATAGCCTGGTTCTATGAGCCGGGCTATGACTTGACCGACATACTCTTGCTCCATTCACGCAGCGTTGGCGCATTGGCTCTGGATATTTCCCACGTATGTATGCTTGGCCTGGATGATGACGATGTGATGACAGCCTCACTGCTGCATGACATCGGCATTTTTCTGACGGATGCCCCCGGTATACATTGTTATGGGCATGAACCGTATATACGTCACGGTGTGCTTGGAGCGGCTTTATTGCGTTCTCAGGGAATGCCGGAATGGATAGCAAGAGTGGCCGAGCGTCACACCGGTGTGGGACTGACCTGCGCTCAGATCAGAGAAAAAGGACTGCCGTTGCCCGAGGCTGATTTTGTTCCGGAGACCCTGTTGGAGAAATTGGTCTGTTATGCTGACAAATTTTACTCCAAGAGCGGTGACATGCAACGCAAGAAATTCGAGAATGTCCGGGCTTCCATTTCCCGCAAGTTCCCGGAGTCATTGGAACGCTTTGACGCCCTGCATAAACTTTTCAGTAAATATAATGCCCTATGAAAACACTTCTTCCAGTACTGCTCGTTTCGGTTATACCTGTTGTGGCAATCTCATGTGCCAAAACCTCAGGTGTTAAAAAAGAACCGCCGACTGATTCTGTTGTTACGGCTGAGAAAGTGGAAATTGCGGCGCTCCCTGATACGGCATATGCTTCAGCGGGAATTGTGACAGCGCGTGTGACTGTGTATGACACCGTGTTCCCGCCGCAGATACCAATGAAAGATGCGGATATGTATTCCGATGTTCCGGGGGCTCTGACGTTCAGGAAAGATCCATTCAGAGATGCTGATTTTGGCGGTAAAGTTGACGATACTCCCTCAGAGATAGATATTGACTGGACATTTACAACAGATGAAGATTATACCCCTACTGCCTATGGCCGTTGGGGAGGAGGAACAGGTTGGACCGGACAACCCCTGTATGTGGAATGGCCTGACTCATGCATGGCAAATTTCAGGAAAGCAGGAGTTGTGAATGCGGATTTTGGCAGACGTGAGATAATTTTGGGATCACTGGCATGCAAAGTCTACTTTATCAACTATGATACCGGCAAGCCGACGCGAGCACCCATTTCAACCGGAGGGAATCCGATAAAAGGGACGCCGTCTCTTGACCCTACATTCAACGGAAATCTATATGTCGGGCAGGGAGTACCGGCAAACCGGCCTTTTGGCGCTATGGTGATTGACCTGAACCGCCATGAGGTAAGTCATTTTACGCCTGAGGACCCCAAGGCAATGCGCAGATGGGGCGCTTATGACTCATCTCCATTGAGGGTAGGACCTTTCCTGTTCCGTCCTGGGGAGAACGGTATCATATATAAGTATACCGTCGGCCTCGGTACACTAAAACTACACAGCACGCTGCTGTATACTGTGGGAGGAGCTTCGCCCGGAATAGAATCATCTATGAGCGTTTACCGCAATTACGGATATACTGGAGATAACCACGGCAATGTACTCTGCATAAACCTCTCCACCATGAAGCCGGTATGGCACTATTCAATCGGCGATGACATAGATGCCTCGCCGGTGCTCGCTGTTGAGGAAGGTGGACATCCGTATCTATATGTATGCTGTGAGGTTGACAGACGCGGAAAAGGCGATGCTCGGATGGTGAAACTTGATGCTCTGACCGGTCAGGAGATGTGGGTGAATGGAATCCCCGCTATACGGTTTGAGGAAGAGAGCACAGGAAAACATTTTGACGGGGGTTACTACTCCACACCATTGCTCGGCAGCGGCAATTGCAGCCACATGCTGTTCGCGCACTGTGTGCTCAATGACAATGAGGTGCGCAATGGCGTGTTTGTGGCTATAGATCGTCGAGACGGGCACACTGTGTATAAGCGCAAACTAAGGGCGTATGGGTGGTCATCACCTGTGAGCTTCATGGATAAACATGGGAAAATGTATGTTTTTACGGCTGACTGCTATGGAAATGTTTATCTGCTTAACGGCGAGGATGGAGAGGAAATATGTCGCAGAAGTGTGGGGAATAATTTTGAATCAAGTCCTGTGGTGCATGGCAACAGTGTTGTCATCGGGTCACGCGGAAACAAAATCTT
The DNA here is from genome assembly GCA_030536615.1 of Bacteroidales bacterium. Taxonomy (GTDB): domain Bacteria; phylum Bacteroidota; class Bacteroidia; order Bacteroidales; family Muribaculaceae; genus CAG-873. The sequence continues at coordinate 3,416 of JAUNPQ010000071.1, forward strand.
TAAGTTGAGTATAAAGTGAACTTCCATATAATTCGATTTATAACCATAGGCTGTCTGCTGATGGCCAGCGGTCCGAGTGTATTTGCCCAACACACGGGCCTTTCGAGGCATGAGCGCGAGGTGAAAGATGGTTATAACTACTGGCTGTATACACCGGCACATGAAACAGAAATCGTTGCGGAGATTGCTCCCGGTGACAGCGTTGAGACAACAGCCACCCGAGACAAACGCAAGCCGGTCATCATATTCCTTCATGGCGCCAGTCTTTGTGGGAACAGTCTGGAGCGTGTGCGTCGATATGGAACGATTGATGCCATTGAGAAAGGACGCGACATAGATGCCTATGTCATAGCACCTCAGAATCCGGGAGGCTCATGGAAACCTGAACGCATAATGAATGTGCTGGAACATGTCAGGTCTCAGAATCCCATTGACAGCACACGCATATATGTGGTTGGAATGAGCCTTGGTGGCTACGGTACCATTGATTTTGTGGCCACATATCCCGACAAGGTTGCGGCTGCCATGGCTTTCTGCGGCGGCGGCACAGTCAATGACTATGACAACCTTAATCAAGTGCCGCTGTGGATTGTGCACGGCACGGCAGACCGTGCTGTCAACGTCTCCCAGAGTGACAAAGTGGTGAAAGCCATGAAAGCGACCGGCGGCGCTCCGAGACTGATATATGACCGTGTGCCGGGGTGGAATCATGGTTCGCCGGCACGGCTGTTCTATCTGCAGGAGAGTTATGAATGGCTCATGAGCCATTGTCTTAATGATGATAACCGTGAGACGGCTACCAATTCCATCATAGGTAGCAACCTTGTCAGCAAAGCATATCAGGGACTTAAAAGCACAAAAGGGAAAAGCGGCGTGAAAAAGTCCGGGAAAAGAACATCAAGAAAGAAAAGCTCCACAAAGAGAAAAAGACAGCGTAAAAGTCGTCGCCGTTAACATTAAAAAATGTTGGTTGCGGTCATATTGTAGGCCATGTTTTGTGCATATAAGCGCGATAATTAGTAAATTTGCACCGCATTATATCCGCCAATTGCGGGTATGGCGCATATCCGTTGAAAAAATCAGTCATATATATACTCATTCTGTTCCTGCTTCCATTTGCTTGTCAAGGCATTGGCCTTTTGGCGAACAGATCTGTGGCGCACATGCAGGTTGATGAGAACCCATCAGGCGATGATGACAGCGCGGCAGATACGTCATCTTTCCGGCTTCCGGATGTGGCAGGCAGGATAATGCCGGGTGCGGATAGTGGCAGCTTTTTTGCAGACACCCTGAGCCGGCCAGACAGCATAATCAAGCCGCCTTCGCGCATACGTCGTCAGAAAGTAGACATGGACGCGCCGGTTCAGTTCTCATCAAAGGATTCAATGATATTGGTAGGCCGTGACTCCGCGTTTATGTATGGCCAGAGCGCAGTGAAGTATGGAGATCTTGATCTCAATGCTGCCAAAATAGAGATTGATCTGGGCACAAGCACGGTCTATGCCATGGGTGAGCGCGATACTGCCGATGAACTTATCGGCAAGCCTGTGTTCAGCGAGAGTGGCACTGACTATGAGGCTGATACCATGCGTTATAACTTCAAGAGTCGTAAGGGATTGATTTATAATGTTATCACGCAACAAGGCGAGGGCTATCTCACCGGCGGCACAACAAAGAAAGGCGCTGATGATGCCTACTATTTTGAGAACGGTAAATACACCACTTGCGATGACCATGACCATCCACATTTCTATTTCCAGATAACCAAGGGCAAGATGCGTCCGGGTAAGGATGTTGTTACCGGTCCCACCTATATGGTTCTTGCAGGTCTGCCGTTGCCAATAGCATTGCCGTTCGGATATTTCCCGTTCAGCGAGTCATATTCCTCAGGTGTGATTGTCCCCACGTTCGGAGATGACTACAACCGGGGTTTCTATCTGCGTGACGGAGGTTATTATCTTGCTATAAGTGACAATATTGATCTTGCTCTGACAGGAGAAATATACACCAAAGGCTCCTGGGGACTTGCCGCGCGGTCAACCTATGCCAAACGTTATAAATACTCAGGCGGCTTTAATATAAGCTATCTCAAGACAATACTTGGGGACAAAGGCATGCCTGACTATTCCAAGCAGACCAACTTCCAGGTGTTGTGGAATCACTCACAGGACTCCAAAGCAAATCCAAGCCTGAGTCTGAGCGCCTCCGTAAACTTTACGACAAGCGGATACACGCGCAATGACCTGAATTCATATTATTCAAACGCATTTACGGAAAACACCAAAAGTTCAAGCATAAACCTCAGCTACAAGTTCCCCAACAGCAAGTGGTCATTGTCAACATCGTTCAATCTGTCGCAGCGCACGCAGGACTCAACCCTGAGTGTGAGTTTCCCGAATGTCAATGTCACGTTGAGTCAGATACAGCCGTTCAAGCGTAAAAGAGCTGTCGGCGCCGAGCGCTGGTATGAAAAAATCAGGCTGAGCTATCAAGGTCAGCTCCAGAACTCTCTGACGGCCAAGCAGGATGAATTTTTTAAGAAAAGCCTCATCAAGGATTGGCGCAATGCCATGAAACATTCAGTTCCAATCTCGGCTACATTCAATATTTTCAAGTATCTCAATCTGACGCCGAGCATAAATCTGACAGACCGCATGTACACTCAGAAGGTGCGTCGTGCATGGGATCCGAATGCAGCCGTTGAAGTGTGCGACACGTCATATAGTTTCTATAATGTGTGGGATTTCAGCGCATCCGTATCCCTTGATACCAAAGTCTATGGGTTCTATAAGCCCATGAAATTTCTGGGTGACAAAGTAAAGATGATCCGCCATGTGATGACACCGACCATTTCATTTTCAGGCGC
>JAUNPQ010000071.1:6291-11138 GCA_030536615.1 Bacteroidales bacterium
GTATTCCCTGTTCCCGAATTCAATATATGGTGTGCCGGGACGCGGAAAAACCGGACAAGTCAGCTTTTCACTGGCCAACAATCTTGAGATGAAAGTGAAAAGTGATGCCGATTCAACCGGCGAGAAGAAAATCTCACTGATTGAGAATTTCACCATAAGCCAAAGCTATAATTTTGCCGCTGACTCCTTGAACTGGTCAAATATAAACACGTCATTGCTGCTCCGGCTCACAAAAGGATTCAATCTGAACCTTTCGGCTGTCTGGGACGTGTATACATATCAGCTTAATGAAGCCGGTAATCCTGTCCGGGTCAACATTCCACGTTGGAAGGCAGGCAAAGGGTGGGGGCGACTGTCATCAACGGGCACGTCATTTTCCTACACATTCAACAATGACACTTTCAAGCGCAAGGACAAAGACAGCAATAAAAACAATTCAGCCTCAGATAACAGCGGCACGCCACCACCGTCAGGAGCGGAACATGACCGTGACGTTGAGGATGAGCAGAATCCGCTGCCCGATTTTGACGCTGACGGTTATATGAAATGGACAGTGCCGTGGAGTCTTTCGGTGAACTATTCAATAGGTTATGCCTACGGTTCATTCAATAAGCGGAAAATGGAATATGACGGCAAGATAACCCAGAATCTGAGTCTGTCAGGAAACATAAGGCCTACAAAGAACTGGAATTTCAGCTTTACGGCATCATATAATTTTGACACACACAAGCTTGCATATATGAACTGCAATGTGAGCCGTGACCTCCACTGTTTCAGTATGCGTGCCTCGTTTGTGCCTGTAGGCCCATACAAAAGTTATAATTTCAGCATTGCCGTCAAGTCGGCAATGCTGTCTGATCTGAAATATGACAAACGTTCATCCATGTCAAATGGAGTAACCTGGTATTGAACATGACACAAGAAGCAAAGATACCGCTGAATCATACGCATAAATATTTTCTCACTGCCGGCGAATGTAATTCCGAGGGTGAGATGCCTGTGACATTGCTTGTTTCCAGAGTCATAGAAGTTGCCACTGAGCATGCCAATGCACTGGGAATAGGCTATGCGGCTTTGTCACCGCGAGGAATTGGCTGGGTGCTGACGCGTGTCAGTGTCGAGATGACGCGTTGGCCCGGTATAAATGAAGAATATTCGCTTACAACATGGATTGAAGGCTGGACCCGGTTCTACTCGGACAGATGCTTTCAGGTCAGGGACGGTAAAGGTGATATTATAGGATATGTGCGCACAGTCTGGGTTGCTATTGACATTGAAAAACGCAGCGTTGCCGATCTTGACGGAGTGGCTTCAGACACTATGGTTGATCCGGATATGATATGTCCGTTGCCCAGACAGAGAAAAATGACTCCGGTTGCACTTAATGAGGCAACCAATGTGGAGAACTATGTGTTCAGATATTGTGACCTTGACTTCAACCGCCATGTGAACTCAGTGCGTTACATTGAGCATATCATGAATCTATGGACGCCTGCTGATTTTGCGTTGTATAGGGTTGGTGGCTTTGAGATTGCCTACATCCATGAATGTATGTTCGGCGAAACAGTCACGATTGCTGCTCTTGCAGACATTGCAGAGCCGGATAGTCCGGAGATTTCGGCTTCTGTTGACATGACCCGGCATGATGAGCGTGTTGTCTCCGCAAAAGTCACTTTCTGTAAAAGATGACTGTGATAACAGGTAAGACAATGGAATGATAATAAGATGTTTAATAAATAAAAATAACTAACAGACAATATATTATGGCTCAGAAAGCATTATTGATGATTCTTGATGGCTGGGGTCTTGGAGACCACGGCAAAGACGATGTCATTTATAACACTCCCACACCGTATTGGGATGAACTGTTGCAGAAGTATCCTCATTCCAGGCTTCAGGCCTCGGGTGAAAATGTCGGACTGCCCGACGGACAGATGGGCAACAGCGAGGTGGGACATCTCAACATTGGCGCAGGCCGGATAGTTTATCAGGATCTTGTGAAGATAAACAAGGCCATTGCCGATGGCTCAATCAAGAAAAATCCGGAAATTGTCAATGCATATGAATATGCCCGTCGTACCGGCAAAGGATTGCACATAATGGGCCTCACATCGACCGGCGGTGTGCATTCAAGTCTTGACCATCTTTTTGCACTGTGTGACATAGCAAAGGACTATAATCTTGAGAAAGTCTACCTGCACTGCTTTATGGACGGTCGTGACACCGATCCCCGTTCAGGCAAAGGATTCATTGAGAGCGTGCAGGAACACTGCTCCAAGAGCGCGGGTGTGATTGCATCAATAATAGGACGCTTCTATGCCATGGACCGTGACCGTCGTTGGGAACGTGTCAAGGTTGCGTATGACCTCCTTGTCCATGGACAGGGCAAACAGGCTGATGACATGATAAAAGCCATGCAGGAAAGCTATGACGCTGATGTGACCGATGAATTCATCAAACCTATCAACAATGCTACAGTCGATGGCACAATCAAGGAAGGCGATGTTGTGATATTCTTCAATTATCGCAATGACCGCGCCAAAGAGATAACCGAAGTTCTCACACAAAAGGATATGCCTGAGTTTGACATGCATGTCATTCCCGGATTACAGTACTATTGCATGACTCCCTATGACAGTTCTTTCAAAGGCGTACATATCATCTTTGACAAACAGGATGTTGCCGACACGCTTGCAGAATATCTTTCACGCAAGGGTCTGAAACAGCTACATATTGCTGAGACAGAAAAGTATGCTCACGTAACTTTCTTCTTCAACGGTGGCCGTGAAGCTCCTTTTCCCGGAGAGGACCGCATTCTTGTCCCCTCGCCAAAAGTAGCTACATATGACCTGCAGCCGGAGATGAGCGCCTTCACTGTCGCAGACAAACTCCGCGATGCTATTGACACAGAGAAGTATGATTTTATAGTTGTGAATTTCGCCAATGGCGATATGGTGGGCCACACGGGCATATACAAGGCCATTGAGAAAGCTGTTGTAACGATCGACGAATGTGTGCGTGAGGTGGTTGAGGCAGCCAAGACCCATGGCTATGACGTTATAATCATTGCCGACCATGGAAATGCTGACCATGCACTGAACGCCGACGGAACACCGAACACAGCACATTCACTGAATCCCGTGCCGTTTGTTTTCATCAGTTCAGACAGCAAGGCTGAGGTCAAAGACGGAATTCTTGCTGATGTCGCACCGAGCATACTGCACATAATGGGACTTGAGCAGCCTGCCGATATGACCGGTCATGATCTTATTTCAGAGTAAAACAGCAATCAGACACCTCTCTTTCGGAGTTGCAATTCTGGTATCCCTGCTTATGACAGGATGCCGGGGTTGCGCCGATGGAAATACTGAGGAGCATAAGGATCACACTGAGGAGGAATCTGTTAATATCATTCTTTCGCAGCCACAGGTCTTTGATGCCCAAAGTATTGATGAACTGGCCGCCAAAATAAGGGCCGGCGGGGATATAACATCAGAGAACGTTGCCAATATGATTGTTCTGGCTGAGGCCACTTCCAATAAAGTTGAGATGGAAGTGGAGAATCTGATGCGTGTGGATGATCCGGCTGACACTTATCACACATTGCATGGATTTGCCGATGCCCAGTGGTATATCGATTACAGGACAATCTATGATTTCCTGCAGTCAGCCACTCTGTCGGACGAGTTCGCATCAAGGGTAGGAACATTGAAAGCCGCCAACAGCCGGCTTGATATTCTGGTGACAGAGCTGGAGAAAAAACATCTCAAAGGTGAGAACGTTCTGGACTTCTGATTCTGTCAGTATAAAGCCAGTGCGGCCGCACTCTCAGGTGAGAGGCTATCATATCAGTTGACGTTAATCGCCAATCCGTATATCATAATGCAGAAAAAGTACATTAACCGCAATAAAGACAATAGGAGGCTTATACTCATCTATGCAGGATGGGCCATGGACTGGCGTCCTTTCCGGAACATCGCGTTGCCGGGTTATGATGTGCTTGTGATATGGGATTACCGGGATCTGACGTTCAACTGGAAACCATACTTCGGATATAAGGAGGTTTGTCTTATTGCTTGGTCAATGGGCGTTTTTGCCGCCTCTGTGACCATTCATGAACTGTTGCCGCGCATAACTAAGAAAATTGCGATAAACGGCACTCTTGAACCGGTAAATGACAGAAAAGGCATTCCTCTTGCCGTTTATCATGGCACGATAAATGCTCTGGCTCCCAATACACTCCGCAAGTTTTACAGACGCATGTGCCTCAGCGCCGAGCAATTTGCCGGGTTCTCTGAAAAAATGCCCAAACGCCCCATTGCGGATCTTGCCGAGGAACTGAGGGCAATAGAGACACATTCCATTTTTCATGTGCCGCAGGTCGAGGACTGGGATCTTGCTGTGATATCGCGCCATGATGCCATATTCCCGACACAGAATCAGGTAAATGCATGGAGCCACCTTGCACCGGTCCAGTTTATGGACGCATCACATCTCCCTGATTTCAGACGGCTGATTCCACGCTTGATTATTGACAAGGACAGGGTGCGTGACCGTTTTGCCGGTTCACGGAGCTGTTATTCAACTGAGGCGGTTGTCCAACAGACGGTTGCCCGAAATCTTTATCGTCGTTTCTGTCAGATCACATCGCCTGCGCAGGCCATGGTTGGAAATGTTCTTGAAGTGGGCTGTGGAAACGGAGCATTGACAGAGGCCTATGGTCCTGATGTACCGTCTGTTTCATCCTTGCGTCTTTGGGATATTGCCGGAGAGGCACCTGATGCGGTGCGCCAGGCAACCTTTGAACAATGTGATGCGGAGGTCGCCATACGGCATCTGCCCTCCGC
>JAUNPQ010000072.1 GCA_030536615.1 Bacteroidales bacterium
CATGGCGCAATATAAATATCGTGGCTGTCAAATGGATTTTTGACCGCTATGCCTTTGGCGGCTATATATCTCAAAATTGCGCGAATTTGAATTAGGCGATTACCGAATGTCAATTTGCTTGCGTCCTGTCCTTTTTTTATCTTTCGATTTCTAAGGAAAGTTATGAACTCTCTAATCTTGGCTTCATCAATATCCTTTAACCTCAAATCCTTATCAAATTCGTTCAATGCTGTCATTGTTGTAATATGGCTACGCATTGTGCTTGTGCCGATAAGGCCATTTTTCTCTTTCTTTGACAGATATTCCCTATAATGGTCAAGGAATAAAGAGTTTAGAGGGTCTGATGCTTTATTGCATTTGACAACATCTTTAAGGACTCTGTAGGTTATTTCCTTTTTGTCATATTCAATTAGATGATAAAGTTCACGTTTTATTCGTAACAACTCATCTTCTACTCTCAATCTCAAAGATGGCTCTTTGGGAAGTCTTGCCACCTCGTCCCATTCATCCAATGATAATCTGACTCGGCTTATTGCAAACTTAGGTTCTTTACCGTCCATTTTTGGAAAGCGTATGAATAACGGCATTCGCCCCTCGCTATCCATTTTATCCGTTCTTAGGTACAATTTCGGAGATAATGATTTTGTTGTCATTTTTCTAAATAAAAAAGGTTATTGTGAAGTAACGCTTAAAGGGCGGTGAAGGTTGTATTTTTTAATAGGGGCGAAAGAGGGGATGTCAGAATTGAGCATTGAGAATATCCCTATTTTATATTGGGAATGGCATGATTTTTAAATGGTTGAAAATGTTCTATCTCCGAAAGTGAATGCCCTTTTTTCTACGACTGTGGAGTCTTATTTAGTCTTAAATCAGATCTCGTATAAACCGTTGGATAACGTATTATTAGTAACTTTGCCATATGAAACGCTTTAAGACCATATCGACCTCATTTATAATTGTAATTGCAATTATCTTCGGCTGCAATATCTTTTATCTCGTGAATTTGTATAATTCGATAAGGAACAATGTGGAACGTGATGTGCTGACCGCTTTAGCCGATGCCGACATTGACGACCTTATGTATCGTGCCGGAAGAGCGCAGGCATTGGCAACAAACGTACAGGTGCAGGAAGATATAGAGGACTATCAGGCACACGGAAAGGCAGAGGCTACGACATATAGGGATGAAAACGGTCAACTCATATCTGTCAGGACTGAAGCCGACGGTACTGTTGTCGAGGAGAAGCAGATGCTGTCAGAGAACTCATCATATTCCAACCAGATGGTTGATGCAATGAGTCGCCAATTTCATGCCGTCATGGATAAGTATATCCCGTATGATATGACGGTTATGGATAGTGTTTTACGCAACCAGCTTTCTCACAGGTTCATTCATCCGGATTTCCTATGTGTTGAGGTTGTTAATGACAACGATTCTGTAATATGCAACAACCCAAAGTTCAAAGGAGAATCAGGCTTGGATTCATTTCGAGTAAACATAAATCCTAATGAGGGAATCTATTATAAGGCGTATATGACACCGCTTACCGGTCACATACTATCACAGATGCTTGGGATTATTATCACTGTATTTCTTCTTATGATTGCATTTTCTCTGGCTTTCTGGTATCTGTTTCATACAGTGTCGCGTCTTCGGACAATCGAGGAAATGAAAGATGATTTTGTCAGCAACATGACCCATGAATTGAAAACACCAATAGCTATAGCATATTCAGCCAACGATGCTTTGCTCAATTATGATGCTGATAATGATCCGACCAAAAATAAAAAGTACCTATCCATTGCAAACAAGCAACTTAAACGTCTTGGCGAACTCGTGGAAAATATTCTCGCAATGAGTATGGAACGCAGGAAAACAATGAAGCTTAACCCGGAGGAAATCCGATTACAGCCGTTTATAGAAGAAATCGCCACTGCGCAGCGCATGAGATGCAACAAAGACATCACTATCAATGTGGTTGTAGCTGAGGATGCCTCTATCGAGGCCGACAAAACGCACCTCGCAAATATTTTGAACAATCTGATTGACAATGCAATCAAATATTCTTGCGATGCGAGCGGCAAGCCGATAACCGGCGATAACGTTATGATTACCATAACTGGTGATGACAAAGAAATATCAATCGCAGACAACGGCATCGGTATTCCGTCAAAGTCGATTCCTTATCTGTTCAATAAGTTCTACCGAGTGCCGCATGGCAACCGTCAGGATGTCCGTGGATATGGCATCGGGCTATATTATGTTAAGAGCATTGTTGACAAGATGGGATGGTCAATCGCTGTCAGGAGCAAAGAAGGTGAAGGTTCAGTGTTCACTATTAAATTCAGAAAAGATGGGCAATAAGATATTACTTATTGAGGACGAGAAAGATTTGACATTGATTGTAGCAGACACTCTGCGCGGTCAAGGGTATGATGTCATTACTGCCGCTGACGGTATCGAAGGACTTGATAAATATAAATCCGACGGTGCCGATATAGTGGTTGCTGATGTAATGATGCCAAAAATGGACGGATTTTCTATGGCAAGGGAAATACGTAGGCTTTCGCCCACAGTACCGCTGCTGTTCCTTACGGCGAAAAGCACCATAGATGATGTGGAAAAAGGTTTTGAAATAGGTGCCAATGACTATCTGAAGAAACCTTTTGAACTCCGGGAACTCATAGTAAGGATTAAGTCTCTGTTGAGAAGATACGGTGAAAACCGCACTGACGATATAAGATTTGCAATAGGCGCATATACGTTTAATATCACCACCCAGACATTGTCAATCGGGGATAAAGAAACGGGGCTATCTCACTTTGAAGCCAAAATACTTGAAAGACTGGCAGTCAATATCGGAAAGACTGTCGATGCCACGGAATTGATGATAGCTGTATGGCAGCGGGATGACCCGAGCAACCGCAACTCACTTCACGGTTACATACACAAACTACGCCGGGTTCTTCGTCACGACCCCAAAATATCAATCATCAATCAACGAGGCTTCGGATATATGCTTGTAGTCCACAACTGATAAAATATCTCTGGTACGGCAATATGGAATTACGCAAGATGGTGCGCTTAGAGGCCGTCAAAAAACAAGGAGGGCCGCCTCTTAGAACGGATATCCGATGGCTAGATGGAAGGCGAGTGATTTCCCGAATGAGGTCATGTTGTAGTATCCACGCTTGCCGGTATCATAAGGAGCGTGTATGCCTATGCCGAGGTCACCGCGGACAACGAGCATGCCGATATCCACGCGCAATCCCAAGCCTGTGCCAAGAGCCAAATCTTTGAGGAATGTCGAGGCCTTAAGCTTGCCACCGGGGCGCTGAGGGTCTTCTTTCAGCAGCCACACATTTCCGGCATCGAGGAAGAGTGCGCCATGCAACGGTCCTGCAATGGGAAAGCGGTATTCCATGTTTGCCTCGAATTTGAACGTACCTGTCTGGTCAAAATAGTCAGAGGACGTTGCATGGGGCGGACGATAACTGCCGGGGCCCAGAGAACGCACGGTAAAGGCGCGTACGGAATTGGCGCCTCCGCAATAGAATTGCTCGGCATAAGGCACCTGCGATGAGTTGCCATAGGCATGTGCGGCACCGACAGCGGCACGGGTCACAAGCCATGAATCGCCGGGGCCGGTACGATAGCTGTAAACAAGCTGTGTCTGGCCTTTTACAAACTGTGCGAAAGGTGTTCCGAAAAGCGTTTTCTCGCCATGTTTGCCGGCAAGCTGATAGATGCTCCAGAAAAGGTTGCCTGCTTCCTGAACCGTAAAACTGAAATTCAAGCGATTGTCGCGACCAAACTGACGGTCATAGACATAGCTGTATTGCATCTGGGGAATAAACTGGCTCATGAAACTTTGTGCCACTGCCGGATTGGCGGCCATGATCGAGTCAAAATCATGGGTGGTATGCATCAGTTTGGTATAGGTCAGTTTGAGCGGTGTGAAACTCATGTTGACATGGCGTGTTGCAAGCCAGTCATAGGACATGCCCATGTTGAACTGGGCCATTTTGAAATAATGGGGACGGTTCAGCAGATCGGCATTTATGGAGAAACGTGTCCAGTTTATCTGACGGCGACGGCGCGGTATGAACCGCGGGGCAAGCAGGCGTGGGAAAGACAGGGATGTAGTGAGGCTGACCTCATAGGAATTGAACACACCGCCTTTATTGCTTGAGCCCGTCTGCCACTCGTAAGAACCTGTCAGTTTCACCGCCAGCTGTTCCCCGCCACCGAATATGTTGCGGTTTGTAAGGCCAAGTGTGATTCCCGGACCAAGATAGCTGTTGCTTTTTGACGATGCATTTACCTCTATACTTGCCTCAAGAGGCTTGTCGAGCGTACAGAACACGTCAACATCAAGAAGGCGTGCCGCAGAAGTGGTGTCGGCGATGGCATTTATGGACACGCTGCTGAATATTCCCAGACGTGACAGATAGCTCTGGGTGCGGTCCATGTCCCGGACCGAGAATATCTTACCGGGTCTGAATGTGACATTGCCACTCACTGTCCCTTTACGCAGACGTGTCGGCATCTGTCTGATGATTGTCATACGTGGCAATTCAATCGTGTCAGGTTCCTGACGCGATCTGTGGTTGGGACGGTCAATGTAGATTCTTACTTTTCCGGTTCTATATGGCTCTATGACTGACTTAGGCATATTTGAGCCAAGCACCATGCGCATCTGTATCTCCCCGGGTGTTGCAACGGTATCGGCAAGATACTCAATGAAATCAGGGGTAAAATAATAGTAGCCTCGGGTGCGGAGTTCATTGGTGATTCTTATTCTGGCTGCCGAGAGTGAATCAACACTGTATTGTTTTCCGGAGCGCAGATAACCGTCGCGTTCCGCGATTGAGTTGATCAGAGTGTTCACCTGCGATGTATCCGGAAGATATTCAAATTTTCCGAATCTGAATGCAGGGCCGGGATAGACGGTATAGCCCACGGAGGCTTTCCGTTTGTTGCTTTTTGAGGGATAAAGCGTGTATGTGGCTTTTCCCCGGAAATATCCGTTGTTCTGCAGTGTCTGCTCAGCCATTTTCGTACGCACTTCAGGGCGCACATCGCTCAACAACACCGGATCAGCAGCCAATTTTTCATAAAGCCAGTGCCTGAAGCCTTTTTCCGGATTAGGCCAGTTGTTGTAAACCCATAGGCCCAATGGAAAAGGATAATGCCAGTTGAGCAGTTTCCAGTAATTGTTGGGAGCGACAAAGACATTGTCATGAATTTCCTCTTTGAGGTCAGAAGAGAGCCGGGTGGCGGAATCAGTGACATATTCCACTTTTTTCAGGCCCGTGTAAAGCACTTCGCCTTCCTCGAGACGTCGTGTTGTGGAGCACGAGCACAGAAGCCATGCCGTGAACACAACCATAAAGATCACACTTATGCTCTTATCAATGCTTCTCATCACTGTTTTTCTTTAACTGCTTCAACGGGAGCATCAGACTGCTTGTCCGGGCTGAAACTCTGCTGCTCAGGCAGGATGGAATCCTGTGCGGGCTGTTTGCGCTTGCGTCTACGCCAGCGGAACATATCCTTTATGCGGTTGATTTTCTTCTTATATACAAATCCAACGCCGGTCTGTGTGATCTCTCCTTCAAGAATGCTCTCGTAACCGGTGTGGCGGAATATGCGGACATACATTGTTCCGGCCTTGTTGAGCATGTACTCTATTGACACATCGCTGATCAGACTGTTGGCAAGATTCTGGTTGGCGTTGTCATCAGTGGAATAGTTTCCGCCGACAATGATCTTAAAGCGATCATTGAAAAGGGCCTTTGAGACGCGATAGCTGTACTGCGTGACCTGTGCGGTTGAACCCTCGGCGGTCTTGTCGTACTGGTTGATTCCGAAAGAGAGATCAACACCTTTTATTGTATTGGCCGCCCATGAATTAAGCTGTGAGGTAAGGAATGAATAGAGTGCGTTTCCGCCCAGATTGCTGTCTGCCTTTGTATCTGTGCCTGTGTATATGTTGGTGACAAGCAGATTCATTGCCGCGGAGGCCCGTTGCGACGGACTCATCGAGGCAAGTTCATTGGCTACGGTGGCGTCATCTTCAGTGGCAAGGTCAAAGGCAACGTCCATATTGTTGAGAGTGCCGGTGACACCTACCTCCACGTCAAAATAGATCAGGCGCGAGTTCTGCCCAGACTGGGTGACATTGGCACGGATGTTGTCCACGGCATGGATATTCAGCAACGGATTCATCATAGAGCCGTTGAATGCCACATAGCTTCCTTCCTTGAAATTGAACAGTTTCTCAGAGAGAACGGGCGGCATTGAATAGCGCACAAATCCGCCGTTGATATTCAGACGACCGGTGACACGTCCACTGTTGAGGGGATTCATTGTGTAGTTCAAAGAGCCCTGGCTTATGAGTTGCACACGGTTGCTGCCCTTGTTGTCAAGGTCAACGGTTATCGTTGTGCCTGACTGCACATTCAGCGTAGCGGCAACATTGAGCAGCATAGTGGCGGGGGTCATTATGGAATCCGCTTTCACCACAGCGGCGGTATCTGTGAAATTGACAAACTTGACCATATCGCCGGCACCACGGCTCTGCAGCGATTCCGTTCCGTCAGGAATTATATAGGTGACATTTGTGCCGCTCATGACTGTTGCTACCGCTTTGACATTCATCAACGCCGTGGAACCTATGACATCGGCATCAAGACCTATATAGGCCTTGCCATAAACCGATGCTCCTTTCGGTGCACGTTTTGTATTTACCAGCAGCATGTTGTCAGCCCCCAGATGGAGGTTGAAACTGGGAGATGTCAAAGGTCTGAGGCTCACGGTACCATCAACGGTAAGCGGATTGTCATTGCAGGCTGTCACAGCAAACTTATTGAACTTCACCACATTGTCAACCACGGGAATATCCACCTCACTCAGTTGCAGTTTTGTGCCGAGCATGTCAACATTCACAGTGGCCGAGTCAAAATCCAGAGAGCCATTGAGTATGGGAGCAGACTGGTCACCGCTCACAGCAAGATTGCCGTTCAGAGTACCGGTAAGACGCGCCACACCGGGAATAAACGGATTGACTGTACGCAGCGGGAAGTGAATCATTGTCAGATCCAGATTGAATGGAGAGGCGGCAGTGCTGTCATTGAGCGCTCCACGCAGTGTCAATGACTTCTGATTGTCCACATATAATGACAGATCCGCGTTTATAAGTCCCCCGGGATTGGTCAGCACACTCACATCGGCGCGTATGTCCCCCACACGCTGGCGTCCGTAGGTGAAATTGCCGAGTGTGACATCGCCGTTACCTGTCAGAGTCCGGTCAATCCAGTTGACGCGCATGTTGGCTGACAGGTCACCGCGCATGGGCGGCGCAAACGGGTTTATGGCAATCCAATCCTGTATCTTCACATCTTTCAGTTCAAGCACAAGATCCTCATCCGCGCCGTGGGCAGCCATGGCATGTTCGGTGGCATGCTCGGTATACAGAGCCACAGAGCTACCGGCGCCATGCATACGCAGATTGGCGTCAAGATGTTTGTATTTGAAACTGTAGCTTATGAAATTATCATCGTTTACGGTCCATTCCTTATAAGCTATGGTAGGAGTCAGCGGGTCAAGTCTGAGGACAGCCGTACTGTCACCGTAAAACCGCACACGTGCGCCGACATCAAAGCCCATCTTTCCGGCAATGTCATGCTGCGTCAGCTCCAGGCCAAGCTCATCGTTCTCAAAGAATCCGTCAAGTCTGATGTGTGCCCATGCATCGAACGTACCGGGACGGTTGTTGACCATGCCCACATAATCCAGACGACGCCCATGCTGGGCAATATCAAAGGTGACTGTGTCCATTTTTGTTGTGCCGGAGCTGATTTCCAATGCTTTTGCCGAAAGGTTAAGCACTGAGTCATTGGAGGCCTGGAGTGTGAGATGGGCAAAGGAGGCATCGGCATCTTTCAGGATCTGGGTGAGCATGTTGTCATCGCCGGCATCAACATCCAGACGGAAAGCCGGAAACTGCTGCTGAACCTCAATCACAGAAATACGATGTTCGGCCATCTGTGCATCCAGCACTTCTGATACTCCGCCGAAACGCACCGCCAGACTGTCAAGGCCCATAGGCGAGCTGAAAAACGCATATAGGTCGCGGTTGCGGATGAATGCATTTGTCAATGTATCAGTTGCATTTACGCGCAACATCACATCATCCACATTCAGTACATCCGTCTCAGTGACGTAATTCAGACGGTCAAGTGTCATCACAGCGGCAACGTCATTGAACGACTTGTCAAATGTTGCATCGACATCAGCGTATGCGCTCAGTGACGCTTCTCCCTCAGCAAGCCCCAACGCCTGCATGTCAATTTTCTTACCGTCCAGAGAGGCGGTGATATGGTATTGGTTGTCAGGCAATATCTCGGCATCAGCGAGCAGGCTGAAATCAAGGCCGGCATTGGCGGAAGTCAAATCAAGATGGCCTTTGCCGTCTTTCAGGCTCGCATTTCCGGATAGGTCGGTATATGTCTTTCCGGCATAGGCCACAGATTCTATGTCAATGACTGCGTCAAGTGCGGCAGACGGGCTGAGGATATCAAAGCCTCTTCCATTCAGCTCTATTGAGCCGGTCAGATCCCCTACTCCCATTTTCGGCATGAATGCCGCCAACGGAAAGCGTGTGGCATCAAGTGAGACGGAATAAACATTTCCACGCCCGCGCAGGCTGCCGTCAAGGGCAAGTTCGCCCTTTCCGGTCCGTGCTTCCAGATTCCCCGAATAATCGCCTTTGTCAAAGACAATATGTCCCTGCATACTCATGTCAGGAATCGTCAGACCCTCCACGGCCATGAACATTTTGGTCCAAGGATTAATATTTCCCAGTGTACCTGCAAATTCAATATCACCGTCAGGCCCTGAAACGCTCATTACATTGCTCAGGGAACCATGTGCATGGATGTCTGCCACATTCTTCACATCAAAAGCAAGACCATTAATGTCAAGTTTGCCCATATTGCCGTTCACATCCACTGCCACGCCTATAGGTGCAGTGTTATCAAGCGGCGCAAGATATGACTCAAACGCCGGGAACATGGCGCGCAGATCCGCGGTAGCCACGGCACCCTCCGCTTTCAGACGCACAGGAACTTCCGGATCACTGACAAGATCACCGGTTCCGAGAAATCCATCGACCGTCAACGCTGTTTTCGCCGCTGTGGCAATTGAAAAATCAGAAAAGGTTATTCCGGGCTCATCAACGCCCAATGTGCCGCGCACACCCAATTGCACTCCGCAACGTTCTGTCCCGTCAAGTACAAGCGGCACACGCACAACTGAAGCACAGTTATAGAAATCATGCACAGCCAACCTGACATCAGTAACTGATATATACCCGAAATCAAGGCCCGGCGCCCCCCTGTAACCCCGCGTAGTGTACAATGCCTTTGAGTCATCAAAATCAAATTCTGACACCTTGACAGTCCAGGGTGCTGACGTCGAGCTGTCTGGCGGAGCCACAACTGTATTGGCTATCGTTGCGGAGTCAGGCAAAATATATGCCGCATAAAGTCCCGAACCTGTCAATGAACTGACATTTACTTTCTGCTTCTCCAGATCTATGAAGGCATCCTTCAGGCGCGCTTGCGTGAGGGTTACACCCAGAGAATCAATGACCGGCAACAAATTCATTCTATACCTAAGACGGTCTATGGCAAGCTCTCCTACCTCTATTTTCATTGGCGCGGATGCGGACGTGTCAGCCGGTGCCTTTTCCGGTGGATTGGGATTTATGAACAAGTCAACACTTGCATCAGCAAGTGCACCCTTGTCAAGACGGATGTTCATATCGGCAAGGCGTACACGTGCCGGAGCAAGCCGGGCATTGCCTATGCGCAATGTCAGAGCCGTGGCTGAGTCACGGTTTCCGATCTTGTAAAGGGCGCCTGAAACATCGGCATTCTCCAGTTCCACCTGTCCGGCAAACAACGGCATCAGCCGCACATTGGCATCCAAAGCACCAAGACTTACCAACGTGTCTCCGCTCTGCACCATTGACAGCCCGTTGACTTCAAGACGCAGGGGGAACCACAGGCGCACACGGTCAAGCCGGAACTGCATGCCCGGCTGCGCGTTCAGGTGTCTGACAAGTGCCTCGCGCAGAGCATCCTGACTCCAGCCTCCATATAAACCCACTACTATACCGATTAAAAACAGCATTACCGCCATTGCACCGAGCAAAAGCGGTTTTGCTATTTTTCTTAAAGTAAAGCCGTTGGTGGTGGACATATCTCTGCGGCCTGTGTTTAATGCTGGGTTATGTGAGAATGTAAGTGATGAATTTATTTTAGAACACCCTGCATCATACAAAAGTTTACTTGACAGGCATCTTGTCTATGCGCCTTTGGTGACGTCCCCCCTCAAAAGCCGTGTCAAGAAAGACATCGACAATAGACAGCGCTTTTTCAGGGCTGATGAAACGTGCGGGAAGCACAAGGACATTGGCGTCATTATGCTGGCGTGCCAGACGGGCTATGTCCTCCTCCCAGCAAAGGGCGGCACGAATGCCCTGATGTTTGTTGAGCGTCATGCCGATTCCATTACCGGTACCGCATATGGCTATGCCGGGATAGACCTGTCCGGCCTCCACGGCAAGCGCACAGGGATGCGCATAATCGGGATAATCACAACTCTCGGTGGAATGCGTGCCGAAATCAACATATTCAATACCACGGGCCTCAAGATAGCCCTCTATAATATTTTTCAACTCATATCCGGCGTGGTCACTGCAAAGACCCACTTTGACGCCATTTTTCAATATTGACATAATTCGTTTTATATTAGTTATTCTTATAATTTTACAAAAATACGAATAAGTTGAGAGCAATGCAAA